>JAJRUU010000298.1 GCA_024277605.1 bacterium | reverse complement strand
TGCTCGCAATAGCATAAAATAGTTTCGTATCTACGCAAACAGCATAACTAGTTGTTATAGAAGACTATACGCTCTTGGCGTGGTCAAGATGGGTTTAAATCAGCCTGCCACTCCAGGAAAGCCGCCAGATCGTTTAACACCATTTCCAGATTCCCGGATGTCTCACCAGCCCTAATTACGTTTACAAATAATTCGTTGAACACTTTGGGAAACCTTGCCATAGATTCTGAAATAGCACGCCCACCCCGGATATCTTCAGCTATGCTGCCGATTACCTCCTTGAAATAAGGATCTTCAGTCTGATCGGCGATTTGCTTTAATCCCATAAGCAAAGGCACCCCAGCGGTAATCAATGTATTTAGGTAAAGCGTAAAGGTAAGCAAATCCTTGCGTTTGACCTTTTTGGAGAGGGTATAGCTCTTTGCTACACGGATTTCTTTAGCTTGAATCAGTAAAAGTTCCAGCTCTTCCAGCTTTTCCACCAATTCTTCCTGATCAATAGCCAGGAGCTTGCCGGTTATTTTTTCTCCTGTTTCCCTGCTGGCAGTATACGCAAATTCAGGCATTGCTCTTGTCCCCTCTAAAATCAGAACACCACCCTTAACACTTCTTCTATGGTGGTAATCCCATGATGAACTTTATCCAATCCATCCTGCAACATGGTTTGCATACCCGATGCAAGCGCTACCTCCCTGATTTTTCCCGGATCCAGGTCTTTTACTATTAACTGGCTGATATCAGCGTTCATGAGCAACACTTCATAAATACCCTTGCGGCCTTTAAAGCCGCTGGATTTGCACCGCTGACAACCCCGACCATGATACAAGGCGCTGTTTAAGTCCAGTTGATCTTCCAAATTATATTTCTTGATCAGGTCCATATTTGGCTGATATTCCTCCCTGCAATCATCACAGATTATGCGAATCAAACGCTGGGCAATAATGGCAATCACTGAAGAGGATAAAAGCAGTGGGGTAACCCCCATATCCACCATTCTGGGAATGGCTCGTGGAGCATCGTTGGTATGTAGAGTGGAAAACACCAAATGTCCGGTGAGCGCTGCCCGCACCGCCATCTCAGCAGTCTCCGTATCCCGTATTTCGCCTATCAGTATTACATCCGGGTCCTGACGCAAAATAGATCTCAAGCCCGCGGCAAAGGTCATCCCCGCTTTAACATTTATCTGACACTGGCGGATGGTGGAGAGCTCATACTCCACCGGATCCTCAAGGGTAATTACTGTTTTTTCTAATGAATTTATGCTGGTTAAGGCAGTGTATAAAGTAGTGGTCTTACCTGAACCGGTGGGGCCGGTAACCAGGATAATCCCGTTAGGCATTTCTATAATATCCTTAAATATTTCACGGTTCCTGTCTGAGAAACCTAAATTTTCCAATCCCACCAACACCTTATTCTTATCCAAAATACGGATCACCACTGCTTCCCCAAAAATTGAGGGGAGGGTTGACACCCGCATATCAACTCGCTGCTTGCCAACGGTAAAGCGAGTCTTGCCGTCCTGGGGAATGCGGTTTTCGGAAACATTCAGGTTAGATATTATTTTAATGCGGGTAATAACGGCCGACTGTAAGTTCTTGGGAAATGAGGGGCCTTGCTGCATCACTCCATCTACCCGGAACCTGGTGCGCAGCACCTGTTCATCCGGTTCAATATGGATATCGGTGGCCCCCATTTTGATGCCCTTATTCAGGAGCTGCTCCACCAGCTTGATGACTGGTGCGGTCAGGCTCTCTTCCTCTTTTGCGGTAGTGATCTGCTCCACCTCGGACAGGCTTTTCTCAATATCATCATCTATAATCTCTTGGGCATAGAAATCATCAATTGCCTTGGAAACCTCCCCCTGGGTAGCTGATCTTACCTCAATAGTACAGTTGGTCAACTGTCTCAGTTTATCAATGGTGACCACATCAACAGCATCCACCATAGCCACGGTAAGTACATCCCCTTGTAAGTTGACAGGAATCAACCTGTATTTGCGGGCAAATGTTTCCGGCACCAGCTTTAATACCTCCGGTGGGATGCTGAGATTCTTAAACTTGGTGGGGGCAGCCCCAATCCGGTCGGCCAGGCAAAAGGCAAGTTGAACCTCGGTGACGAACCCCAGCCGCTGCAAAATTTCACCCAGGTAATTCCCTGTACGCTTTTGTTCCTCAAGCGCTAACTCCAATTGAGCGTTGCTGAGCGCCCCCTGCTCGATTAACCGTTCTCCAAGGGGTTTGAATATCTGGCTGTTCATCGTAGGTTCCTTTATACACTTAAGTTAATTCCTACTCAGGTTTATACCTGACCGACCAAATTGTTTTCCTGTCGCTTTCGCACGCTTATCCAGTAAGCGCCAGTCACTTTCTGGCACGCAGCAGAAAGGCCACATCATCTCCCGATACCGCATGCGTGCCTAGCTCGGTATCCTTCACCTCGGCATCGGTTTGGATAGTGCCATCCGGTCCGGCGGAGATGACATAGCAGTACAGATTGTCATTTGTAGCCGTACTATAGGCGCTGATGATATTCATCACATAGGCATTCCCCCAGGGATCGGCGCCTACCTCTTGCAAGTAAGGCCCATTCCAACGGTTAATGCCGCTGGTGGGATAGCCTTTTTTGGCATCACCTTTGGGTTTATTCAGCTTCAGGTGATTATCCAGATAGTCACCATTGGCGGAGGTACCGGCATTGCCGAAGTAGTTCTTGTCTCCCCCAACATAGGCCGGTAAGGGTATCTTGCTATCGGCATCGCCACTCACCAGAGTCAGCAGCTTATTGTCAGCCCCAGAGGCATTCCTGGCGGGCCATTTACCGGTGTTAGCGTTAAAGCGCAGGATAGCCATACCGATAGTCTGCACCTCTGATCCAGCCCGGGAAATCTTGGCATCATCCATAATGCCCGAGATCCTGGGAACCATCGCCGCAGCGATAATGGCGATTACCGCCAAGACCACCACGATCTCAATTAATGTAAAACCTCGTTCGTCTTTCAGTCCACTACTGTCCGGTTAATAATCGAATAAATTCAACTGGATACAACCAGATGTTTCAGTTTTTTGGTAATCACATTGCGTAAGTAGCTGATAAATATGAGGTCTCTCGAATAAAGAGATGCTCAAAATTTGCAAAATT
>JAJRUU010000044.1 GCA_024277605.1 bacterium | reverse complement strand
TAACTTGTATCAGGGTGGTCAAAATTCGGCTAGCGCAGGTGGTCAATTTTCGGTTGTCATTCGCAAATGGCAGGAAATCAAGGCGGAACCCGGCTTATTCATAAATTTAGGCTGGGTTTGCCATATCCCTTGCGAGATAAGGTTTATGAGCCAACATCCAATAAAACTTTGTTTGCCCAAGGGGACAGGAATAGGAGACTGATAAATTTATAATTTTCAACTAAATGTCGATTTGCCAATAGCAAGACCCGAATTTTTCGGGGAAAACAGCAATAACATCTTTCGCACAACTAATCCAGGCTGTGCCTGGTTGACTTTTTGTGACTCTCCCCTGTATAATGGGCCGTGGCCGATAGAGTTAAGCCTGCTTGTGCTTATTTGTACACATTGTATCACGATAGTAATAAGAGGTAAACTTGAAGTTTCTGCAAAAGGATAGACTGCGCATTATTATTTTGTTTTTCATTGCCATCCTCTGTTTTACAATTCTAAGTAATATCCTGAACTATGGTCAACCTGCACGCCGGGAGGTGTTACGGTCGATATTTGCAGATGGAATTTCGGCGGATCGCATACGTGCGCTCTTCAGCTTCAATCTGCTTCTGGATTCGGTGGTTATAGCCTTAAAAAATACGCTATTGCTTTTTAGCATATTGTGGCTGGCAGGAAAAAACTTGAAAATAATTTCTAAGACCAATGAGTTATTCCTGGGTTGTCGGGAGAGAACATTTTTACTGGGGTTATTCGGCTTGTCCGTCCTCTATTCAGCAACCATGGCCTATTTTAAATATGCTGGGTTTGCGATGTCGGGGGATGGATATGCCTATCTGACCCAGGCTAAAATCATGGCTCAGGGGCGGCTCTATGTAGATTCTCATCCCTTGCGGCAATTCTTCCATTGTGATTATATGGTCAATAACGGCAAGTACTTTGCCTGCTACCCTATCGGCGCCTCCGTTTTTATGCTTCTCGGTGTGCTGGTGGGTATGCCCTGGCTTGCCAATCCTATTGTAGGTTCGCTGACATTAGTGGTGATTTATTACTTGATTAAGCAGTTTTTCAACCCTGAAGCCGCCCGTTATGGGGTGAGCTTTATTCTACTGGGGGCATTTTCCCCCTGGATGAATAGTACACACCTTTCGCACCCCACCAGCCTGTTGTTCATCTCACTATTTATGTGCCTGTTTATTACCGGTTTTCGCAAACGCTTAACTGGATGTTTGTTTTTAGCTGGACTGGCTCTGGGGGGGGCGGTCTTGGCCCGGCCACTAACCGCAGCGGCCATCTCCGCTCCTATCCTGATTTGGGGATTATATCGGTTGATAAGAGAAAAGGGGCCATACAAGTTAGTGCTTATGTTCGGTATGGGGCTATTAATTCCTATGTCTTTGCTGATGCTGGTTAATAAGGTTCAAACCGGTAATCCATTTATGTTGGGCTATCAATTGCAATTCAGGTCTCCCGGTTTTCAAGAGGGGTATAACCTGATTCAGGCAGTGGGGACTATGTTATGGCGTTTGCGGGCAATAGAATATATGGTGAAATTTGCTCCCTTTTCTATTTTTATCCCATTATTTTTCGTGGTATTTGCCTTTAAGGAGCAAAATAAATATCCATATGTATTCCTGGGGCTGTTGGCAATGCTCTGTTTGGCTTATCTACCGCTTTCAACCAGCGTTTGGGACCTACGCTACTATTATCCGCCGCTTATATACTTAATAGGCCTGATCCCATGGGGAATATACAGCTTTTCGCGTTACATCCATAAGCGAGGCTGGCCCCTGAATTATCAACATGCTACAAGCCTGATGCTGCTTATGATATTATCGTTTAAGCTATGGGGGCTATATCGGCAGGGATTAGCGCCGTCCGGTAGCGTAAGAAGACTTAAGCGGCCCTATGATACAGTTGAGCGGGCTCAAATTACCAATGCGATCATATTTCTCCGTGATATTGAGCACGAGCTTTATCCTATGTGGTATACGCGTAACTCACTGGATTATAGTGATGCTGTGTTGTATGCCCTGGATCTGGGGGCTGAAAACAAGCGACTCATGGACTATTACCCCAACCGCCAGTATTATATCTATGACAAAGGAGCGCTTGAGCGGGTTTTTCCGCATGAGGAATAGTGCGCTTGTCTCCTTTTCCAAGAGACCCATCATATTTGGACCAGATCTATTCATAAACTCAGACCAGATTCGCCAGACATCCCTTGTGAGATAAGGTGCATGAGCCAACGTCCTGAAGAAACAGGCTGTGCCTGCCCGAATTTTTCGGGTAAAAAAGACTTGACATCGGCATGGAAGAGCGTTAGCATTTAGATAATTTAATAATACCTAAATATTTTAATCGAATCATGAAAGTTAATACTACAACTAAGCCAGAGGACGTTTTCATTGAATTGGGCGGAAAACTGTGCGACCTCATAGGTTGGCGAAGGATTATCGGCCAGGTTTATATGCTACTCTATGTAAGTGAGACAGCCCTTTCGCTGGATGAGATTGTTAAGCGGACTAATATGAGCAAAAGCACTGTATGGTCCTCGATTAAGAAGCTCCAAGGCTTGTGCGCGGTTAGCATTACTGAAAACGAAGGGAAAAAAGGCTATTATGTTGCAGAACGAGATTTTAATGTTATTTTTAAAAATGGTATAATTCCTGAGCTTAGCTCTAAGTTGTTGTTCGCCAGCAGTTATTTGAAGCAAGTTGAAGAAATGCTGGCGGGTTCTCAAGTAGCTGAAACATCAAAAGAATCGGATAGATATCACGAGCTAATGCAAGAAATCAACGAACAAAAAAGTCGGCTTAGCTGTCTGTTGAGTAATTTTAGTAGCCCATAGTCAATGATATTTTGAAAACGGAAGAAACTAAAACGGGTAAGGTTTGTCCATTGTACCCGAAAAATTCGGGCAGGCACAGCCTGTTTCTTCAGGACGTTGGCTCATGCACCTTATCTCACAAGAGATGTCTGGCGAATCTGGTCTGAGTTTATGAATAGATCAGGTGTAATAAACCGGAAGAACAACCAGATATATTATTTACACTAAAAAGGGGTTGTTATGCTAAAAAACAAAAACATTTTGTTAACTGGGGGCACTGGCTCCTTTGGGAAGAAATTTACTAAGGTAATAGTAGACAGATATAAACCTCGTCGGCTTGTAATTTACAGCCGAGACGAACTAAAGCAGTATGAGATGAAAAACGTGGAACCCTATAGAGATATGGATTGCCTGCGGTTTTTTATTGGCGATGTCAGGGATAAAGATCGATTAAGCCGAGCCTTAGATGGAATTGATTATGTGATACATGCGGCAGCGTTAAAACAGGTGCCTACGGCGGAGATTAATCCCTTTGAAGCCGTAAAAACCAACATCTTGGGCGCCCAGAATATTATTGATGCATGTATTGATAAAGGGGTGAAACGAGTAATTGCCTTATCTACGGATAAAGCCGCCAATCCGGTAAATCTTTATGGGGCTACCAAGTTGGTGTCGGACAAATTATTTGTGGCTGCCAATATGTATACCAGTGAAGGCAGGTGTCGTTTTGCCTGTGTCAGGTATGGAAATGTTATGGGAAGCCGCGGCAGCGTAATTCCATGGTTTTTTAAGTTGCGCGAGACAGGGAAGTTGACCATAACGGATAAACGTATGACCCGATTTTGGATTACTCTGGAACAAGGTGTAGAGTTTGTGCTTCAGAGTTTGCAAATTATGCAGGGGGGAGAGATATTTGTTCCCAAGATTCCCAGCATGAAAATAGTCGATTTGGCGCATGTGATTGCTCCCAATTGTAAATTAAGTGAAATCGGCATTCGTGCCGGAGAAAAATTGCATGAGGTAATGGTGCCGGAGGATGACGCCCGGCACACTCATGAATATGACACCTATTTCTGTATCTATCCGGAACACTATGATTGGCTTGAGTTGCAAGATCTAAGAGAAGAGAGAAAAGACCCCTTACCGGATGGATTTCGCTACTCCAGTGACATTAACACTTGCTGGTTAACTGAAACTGAAATGAGAGAACTACTTAAAAAACAAGGGTTCTCAATATAACAGAGATAGCCTTTCGCATCTATCTTCACTTCTGATTAAACAATAAATGGCCATGAAGCTTTCTGAACGGTTTGTGCCGGTATTTTATCTAATAGGACGATACAAAAAGATTGTCGGTGTTGTGTTGCTGGTGTCTTTAATTGCCGGAGTTTTGGAAAATCTGACACTGGGTGCACTGCATGTATTTTTACAATATTTTTTTAATGAGGGGGCTAACCCGGGTTCGATTCAACTGGGCAAATATTTTGATGTTTTTCTGAACTTATTACCTGTCAAAAATCCGGTAAACTCAGCAGGGATACTGATCCTCATCATACTCTTAATGAAAAATATTTCCATGATGATCAATAATGCCATGATAGGCAAGGTAAGCGGAGACACCCTGTATGATTTGAAGAAGATGATGATGGATAAATACTCCCAAGCTCCCTATCAGTATTTTCTAGACACAAAATACGGCAAACTCTCCTATGCCGCTTCGATGGCTCCCGCACGGGTAGCCCAATTGATGCTACATCTACCCAATGCTGGCACAGAGATAATCAAGATTAGCATGATTATGGCATTTTTGCTGTATTATAATTGGCAAGCCACAATTTTTTGCAGTGTTGTGCTGCTTATGTTTTCATTTTTTATCCGTTACCTTTCCCAAAAAGTATCCTATCATACAGGAAAGGGCCGGGTGGAGGCCTCCAGGGATAATGTCAATGAATTCAATGAATTTGTGACTGGAATAAAACACCTTAATATCTTTGGTAAAACTCAGCGTTGGTTGGATATGTTTAATCGTTCCAGCCGTACATTCAGCCGGTTGTACATAAAAGATGCTTTTTGGATGGCGGTACCCAAAGAGCTTTTGGAATTTACTTTTTTTGGGGGTGCGATAGGTGGTTTGCTTATCGTTCGCTCTATGGTGTCGGGGTCGGTGGCAAGCATAATTCCTTCAGTGGGGGTATATTTCATGGCCATGATGAAAATATTGCCCTCAGCCAACAATATTGGCAGGCTTCATATGCAGATAACCAATTTGTTATCCGATGCCGACCTGGTATATAAGGTTTTGCATAAGGATTTTAAGTCTACAGAGGATGGCAAAAAATTATTAGGTAAATTTGATGCGGACATTAAGTTTAATGGGGTTAGCTTTTATCACCAAAACCGGGATATAATCCTGGATAATATCAGCCTTACCATAAAAAAGGGAAAGATAACCGCCATTGTGGGTGAGTCCGGTTCAGGAAAATCCACGATATTAAATTTAATCTTAAGATTATTTAGGCCCACAAAGGGAGAGATTGCCATTGACGGGCAGCCGCTGAATTCCATCCGGTTAAGTTCATGGCTTGAGCAAGTGGGTTTTGTAGGGCAGGACACCTTTGTTTTCCATTCAACTATCTTTGAAAACATATCTTTTGGCAGCGCTCAATACAGTCGGGAAGATGTGATAAAAGCGGCCGGGATTGCCGGTATTCATGATTTCATTGTGAGCCTGCCCGAAGGTTATGAAACGGTGGTGGGTGAAAGAGGAATGAAGCTTTCCGGGGGACAACAGCAGCGGGTAGCTATTGCCCGGGCAATTATCAGAAACCCCGAGGTCTTGATTTTGGATGAAGCTACCAGCGCATTGGACAGTGTGACGGAAAGGGGTGTACAAAAAGCGCTAGATAAAACCCTCGAGGGCAGAACAGCTATTATGGTGGCTCACCGGCTTTCTACCATTGAACATGCGGATAATATCATTGTGCTGAAAGAGGGACAAGTCGTAGAAGAAGGCACCCACGAGCAACTTCTTGCTCAAAAAAGAGAATACTGGCGGCTTTATACAATGCAAAACAAGGGTATTATCGACCCGGAAGCTGTACCTCATTTTAGGGATAAGAGCATACAACTTGCGGGGAAAAGATAAATCAGGGGGACTATTAAGAAGTCGGATTCTATGAATATCTTGCCGTTTATGGTGGCTTGAGGTGGGCGGTTTGCAAGGTGGTTGCTCAAAGTTTTAATTACTCTGCAACAGTTAGCCCGAAAAATTCGGGTCTTGTTATGCGCAAATCGAGATTTAGTTGAAAAGTCTGAATTTATGAATAGATCGGGTTAGGAAATTGGGTATGGATAATACGAATACGTTAGTCATAAAATATTAATTAAAGCTTATGACTTTGATTTACAACAAATTGCCATTAAGGCACTAACATGGGTATCTGATTAATGCGCGATATTGCCAGAAATTATTACAATCATCTATTTAGGTTGGTTGATTATATCAGGGTCACCAATCAAAAGGGTGAACCGTTGAATTTTTACCAAGGGATTGAAAATGCAGGTCATCTGATAAATTCACAGGCAGATTCCGGTCGCAAGCTAATGTTTATCGGCAATGGTGCCAGCGCGTCCATTGCTGGCCATATGTCCACTGACTTCTGGAAAAATGGTGGTATCAAGGCAATAGTATTTAATGAAAGCTCACTCTTGACTTGTATCAGCAATGACTTCGGCTATAATCATGTCTTCGAAAAACCGATTGAAATGTTTGCCAATGAGGGAGACATCTTATTTGCCATTAGCAGTTCGGGGAAGTCGGAGAATATTCTAAGAGGGGTTCGGGCGGTCAGATCGAAAAGAGGGCAGGTGATAACTCTTTCCGGGTTTAATCCCGATAATCCTCTAAGTAGTCTGGGAGATTTTAATTTTTTCGTTCCGGCTGAAGAGTATGGACCTGTCGAAATTATCCATCATTCCATATGTCATTGTATCCTTGATACTATTATGAAGGTTAAGAATGGATGAACATGAAGAGATCATTTTAGTCAGATAAAAAGAAAGTAAATATGAGCTATAAAGTTGCTATAGGGCCATCGTCTTTTGCTTCGGGGGATAGTACCCCCAAGATGATTTTGGAACAAGCAGGGGCTGAAATAATACCCAATCCATATGGCAGGCGGCTAACAGAAGAAGAGATCATTAGGCATTTGACTAATGCTGACGGTCTTATCGCCGGATTAGAACCACTTAATCGCCGGGTTTTATCTTCAGCTTCCAAACTCCGGTCAATTGCCCGGGTTGGAGTCGGAATGACCAACGTGGATTTGAAAGCCGCCGAAGAGCTTGGAATCAAGGTTTCCAATACCCCCGACGGGCCAACGCAGGCAGTGGCGGAAATGACGCTTGCTGCCCTCCTGGTATTATGCAGGAAACTAATATCAACAAACTCTGCTTTACATGCCAAACGTTGGGATAAAACTATTGGACTCGGCTTGGTTGGCGCCAAGGTTCTTATTGTGGGATATGGGCGAATTGGAAGGCTTGTTAGAGAGTTACTGAAAGCCTTTGGGGCTGATGTTGTTATATGTGATCCGCATTTGGATAAAAGTCTCCTTGTAGATGGGGAACGATTTGTTTCTCTTGATGTTGGTTTAAGAGAGGCGGAAGTTGTATCATTGCATGCTAGTGGGGAGAAAGTCTTGTTAGGTCCCAAAGAGTTTGCAAAAATGCGGGATGGAGTCATTCTTCTTAATTCCGCTCGGGGAGAACTCGTGGAAGAAAGGTCTCTGATAGAAGCCCTTAAAAGCGGCAAACTCCAGGGCGCCTGGTTTGACGTTTTTTGGAAGGAACCTTATGATGGCCCCCTTACCGAGTTTGATCAGGTCATCCTGACCCCGCATATTGGCACTTATACCCAACAATGTCGGCTTTCCATGGAGACGGCGGCGGTTAACAATTTGTTGCGCGACCTGGAAATAACCTCGTGAGATGGCAAAGAGAATTGAATTTGGCCGTTGAGGCAGCAAAATCCGCCGGGAACTTTCTTAGGATGCAAAAAGGAAAGAAAGATATCCTGAGTTCTAAAGGCAGGGACATCAAATTACGAGCGGATCGTGAATCGGAAACCATTATTTTGGAGTCCCTTAAAGTTAGCGATTATCCGGTACTTGCCGAAGAAAGCGGGCAACACGGCGTCATGGATTCCCAATTGCCTGTTTGGATTGTCGATCCTCTTGACGGCACTCTCAATTTTAGTCGCGGGCTGCCGCTTTGTTGTATCTCAATCGCTTTATGGCAAGGAGAGAAACCGATCCTGGGAGTCATATATGATTTCAACGGGGAAGAACTGTTTGTCGGTTTGGTAGGTAAAGGGGCATGGTGTGGAGAGAGGGGTGTTTCTGTTTCAGATATATCTGTAGTTGAAAATGCTGTCTTGGGAACCGGCTTCCAGGTTGGTCGTAATTTTAGCGATGAATCTCTAAAAGGTTTTCTCGCTCGGGTTCAGCGATTCAAAAAAGTGCGTCTTTTGGGTTCAGCAGCTCTTTCCCTGGCTTATGTAGCCTGTGGGCGTATTGACGCGTATATGGAAGAGGATATCATGCTCTGGGATATCGCTGCGGGAGCGGCTTTAGTTTTAGCTGCCGGAGGCAGTGTGGAGGTACAACCATCTACCAGTCTCAAATGGGCAAGAGATGTACGATGTGCATCCCGTGCAAGTATCTGGGAGAAACTGGAAAATAGTCAGAAAAAAAGTTGAAAGGAGGACGGGCAAAATGATCCGCTACGAATTTGTCGACTCATCAATAATAGAGGCCAATATCCATCCAGGTTCTATCTATGCCCGAGAACAAGAACTGGCTAGATTATTCGTCTCCAACATGGTGAGGGAAGAAAGAATTGATCCTTGTCCCGTATGCGGTGCGGTGCGGGTGGACACATTTTTTAAAAAATGGGGATTACCGTATGCCCTTTGTCCAGATACATGGTCGCTTGGTTTAGCTGCCTTGCCTGGTGATAAAGTATTGAAGGAATATTTTAATTCATCCGAGCTAGCTTGTTTTAGAGCCTCCGAAGAATTTCAGAAACATGTTTCAAACACAAGAAAAGAACTGTGGGATACTTTGGTGGAATGGATTGAGGGTCGAGCCAGACGTTATATGGGAATGGACAAGTATAGCGTTATTGATTGGGGATGCAAATCGCCCTATTGGTTAGAGTACCTCAATCAAGCGGCTTTTGTAAGTAATCTCCACATAGTTGATTCTCTTCCTCCGGTTGAGGAGAGTCCATCGGATTCTCCAGTGGATATTATTTGCCTTTTTGATGTAGTACAGAGAACCGATAACCCGCAGAAATTATTTAATGAGGTTGCCGGTATGCTACGTCCGGGTGGGATGTTGGTTATTAGTTGTCGTTCCGGCTCCGGTTTTGATATTCTTACCTTGCGCGAAAATTCAGAGAGTATATTTCCCTTGGAACATGTTTGCCTTCCTTCTCCTAAGGGAATGAAATTATTAATTGAGAACGCAGGTCTCGAAGTTTTGGAATTGACCACTCCCGGATTGTTGGATGTCCAGTTTTTAAAAAATTCAGTAGAACCTATTTCTCATAATCAATATTTTCAACGTTATTTACTAGAACAATGTAATAATGCCGTCTTAGAGCGTTTCCAGAGCTTTCTTCAGCAAAACAACCTTAGTTCCTATCTGCGGGCAGTAGCTCGAAAGCCAGAAGAGTAAAATGAAACTACGGGCAGCGATTATCGGTGTGGGGAAAATGGGACGTATTCGAAAGCGTGTCCTGGATGCTCACCCTGGATTTGAAGTGGTGGCTCTTTGTGATTGTAATGAGGCAATAGGCCAAGAATTTCCGGGAATACCATTTTTCACTGATTGGAAAGAAGCCCTTTGTGCCGATTTAGATGCGGTGGTGATTTGTACTTACAATAATATTGCACCTGACATTGTTTGTGCTGCTCTTAAACGTGGGATTCACCCTTTTTGTGAGAAACCGCCGGGACAATCGGTTGCCGACATTGAAAGAATTATCGAGACAGAAAAAACAACGAAAAACAATGTAGTAAAGTTTGCTTTCAACCATCGTTTTCATTATAATGTTATGGAAGCCAAAGCAATTATAGACAGTGGTCGTTATGGCGATTTACTTTGGGCGCGGGGCATCTATGGCAAGGCCGGGGGAATTCATTATGAAAATTCCTGGCGTTCAGATAAAAATCTCGCAGGAGGAGGAATCCTCTTGGATCAGGGGATTCATATGCTGGATCTATTGTGCTATTTTATGGGGAAC
>JAJRUU010000297.1 GCA_024277605.1 bacterium | reverse complement strand
TGTAAGGGCAATAACCCCGGATGCGCCAAAGGCTACAAAGGTTCCACCAGCAGCTTCATACCAATTGCCGGTCGCCTCTTGCTGTATCCTGGCATATACAGTTATTCCCGATTCGTCATATTGCAGGTTTATATATTTAGTAGCCACTTATTTAGTCACCGCCTCTGGCGCTTTGGTGGATTCGGCTATCATGCCTTGCAATACTGAGATAGCGCCTCGCCTGGCCACCATGTTTGTGCCGATTTGTTGAAGTTTGCCTTCTGCCTGCTTAAATATAGCCTCATCTTCTGAGTTGGCTTTTACAAGCTCGGCTATTTTGTCCTTGACTCCTTGCTCTGTTAGAGCGCCGGCATCTGATTTATTTAACTTGTTTGACATCAACTTTCCCCTTGGCTATGTACATTCTTATACAGAAGCATTCAAACCCAACGCCTCCAGTTGAGCTAATAATGTATTAAATTTCGTTGTTATATCTGCAAGCGTTCCATCGGCATCGGCTATTGTTGGTTGCTGTACAACGGGAGTTGCATTAAAAAATCCGAGCTTTTGAGTTGTGCCCGTTCCTATCTTTGTCCCTGTTGTCGAATCTAATATAATATTCTCGCCATCAGCCAGCATTATATCGTCGCCGAACAGAAAATAATCTTCATCTTCCATCCAGGTAAGCACACCACTATTTGTAGTGCCGATGAAGTTCAAATCTAAATCGGTATTTACGGCGGTTGTTAGTCTGTGCGAACCAGAGGCAAAAATATCCAGTACTCCGGAACTTGATGAATATATATAAGCATTAGCATCTCGGAATGTAAGCGCTTTTGAACCCAACATTAAAACACTATCATTAAAATAAAAAGCATCCTCGTCTTCCAGCCATATAAGTAACCCACTATTGGTTGTCCCAACAAATTCCAGCCGAACATCTGTATCAGCCGCTACCATATTGAATCTATGCGCAGTAGTAGCTTTATAATCTAAATACCCAACTGATGTTATAGAACTTAAAGAAATATCGGTAACGTTTGTAAGGTCAAATCCGGCAAAGTCAACATCGGCATCTATTGTGTGTCCGGCTGTTGACCAGGTTAGATTTGACAGGGCGCTATGATCTGACGACCAGGGGGCTATAAATTCAAGGGCGGTTTCCCCCACATTCACCGCTACCACTTTCCTACTTTGCCCGGAAAATGAGCCGGGGGTGTCAGTCAGCGCTAAGAAATCTTTTATGGCCTTACTCTTTGCGTTAAGCTGCATGATTTTTTTTACCCATGGGTAGAATGTTTTACCTACAAATTAAAATTACGCTCAAATCCGCCGCTCCAGTTGCGATTTGGTCAATGTCGATTGTTATAATATCGCCTTCAATCAATTCAACTACGCCTGGTGTACCGGATACAACCTTTTTATCTGAATCATCAAAGGCCAAGGTGGGGCGATTGGCCTGGGTTGTAAAAATAGTCGTCCCGTTTTTATTAATATCTACGATAGTAGAACCCGCCGAGCCTGTATTCTTACAGTAGACATAAGCCTTCTCAATAGTTAAGGATTGTGGTGTAATCCAAATTCCACCCTGATTATTACCAGTAGCCAGGCTGCCGGATATATACCATTCATGGGTCTGCTTTACGATGTTTACATCATGCAGGGTTGGGCAGAAAGCGGAAGCCTTGGTTCCCACATTAAGCATGGGAAGTTGAATCTCTACTGTTTCTGCGGTAGCGCCGTCTGGTATCTCAATTACAATACCAACATTTATAGCGCTTACGGTTACCCCTAAAGTATGAGATTTTTCTACCCTGTCAGCGCCGGCGTGAACAGCATACGCCGAGTCATTGTTTGCCCCGTCATATATACGCAATTTAAGCCTAAGATTAACAGATTTTAACCATGCCGAGAAAACAATATCAGTATTTGGTGGAATAATCCCCTGGCATTCTATAATGCCGTATTGGGTAGAACCGCTGGAATTGTTCAGGGTAAGTACCAGCTTTTTGGCAAACCCCATCAGCTCACTCGTCAGAAGTTGTTTGCCGGTTATATATGCACTGCCGCTGGTGATGCTCCACAAATCGGGGATGCCGTCACTATTGCTATCCTGCTGCCATAATGTATGCGGGATAAAGTTAAGACTGCCGATTCCCGTAACATCGCCTTCGATGTTATTTAACAGACCATCTAAGTTAATGAAGTTGTTGTTGATACCACTATGCCAGTTGATGTCATACTGCTCATAATAAGAAAACCCGTAATTACCAGTAGTCTGCTCAGCCATAAAATTCTCCTTTTTAGGGGACATAGTCCCCTTTTAATAAAGGGGGGCCTGCCCCCCAGGGGGTCTGCCCCCCTAGATTCCCCAGGGTTGTACACCCCATCTGCCGCCGCCGTATCCCGGATACGCATAAGGGCCTGATGTGGGGTAATGGTATTTAGTCGGCGACAGCGCAAAATCTGTTTTCTCGCTATCAGGGGCAATGGTTATCACCTTATATTCATAATCAACATATGCCTCAGGAACCAGATAGTCGATATTCCCGTTACTATCCTCTCCAACCAGACTCCAGGCAGAGGCATAGCCCGGTCGCACCCACAGCGCAACATGATCGAATTCAGGATCACCTCCCGGCACGGTATAATTTGCAGTAACCCTTACCTGATAGCCATTTAGCACCGGCGCTATACTCTGGGTAAAGCTATCGATGTATATATAGGGTGGGCCGGTGATACCGGGGTCGGGCGGCTCGAACGGTTCGGGATGCCAGTCGGTAAAGTTTATATCAGGATCATAGATTTCAGCATAATGCTCCACCGCATATACGTCATAGCCGAATTTTTCATTCTCATCTATTTTTAAAATGCGGAAGGCTTTGGAGGTTATCCCTAAACTGCCGGAAGTCAGCTCTACAATATCTCCGATCTCTACCGTAGCATCTTTAAAGCCAATACTGAACTTAAGCCAGATATTGACGAACTTGGCTTTTTTAAAAAAGACATTGCCCAACTCCGCCGCCACCAGCATACTGCTCACCGCCGATAAATCTTGGGTTACCTCTCGCACATAACCGTCGGCTTCGATCTGGGCGATATCCTCTAAGATGATGTCCTGCAAGGTATAATCTTCTTCCTCATCAACATATTTGATACGTAAGCGATTGAATTTAGACTCTTCCCCGATATAGCCCCAGTTAAGCGAACCTGGTATAATGTTGTTTTGCTCATCAAAAGCAGCCACTGACTGAGCATCATCCTCCGCTATGCATTTATATACCCCGCCCGTCCTGATCAAAAGCAATCGTCCCGCGCTACAGATCAACTGTATGGCTTCTCCATAATTAATATCCAGAAAAGCCACATTCAGCTTATAACCCTTGCTGCTGCACCAACTGACCGCCGTATCAAAGCTGTTGCTATCGATTTCATTAACCACCCCCAGACCAAAATTGGTGTCCTCCAAAATGGTGCGAAGTGCGCTGGCCGGATTGTCGCTAAGCCCGGTCACCAGGAAATTAAAGCGTACACCGGAGCTGATAGCGGCGGTTTTCACTAGATTAATCAGCACGTAAGCCGTATTGTGATATTGAAAAGTTACCGACTGCCCGGTATCCGTGACGACCTCCGCCACATCAAAATTAATATAGCCTGAATTTGTGGCCTGACTCACCTCCAGAGTGAAAGCCCACTTACCGGCATAGGGCAGGCTCACAGTATGAATAGTCTCGGTGTTTCCCTCTACAAACTCCTTTTCGGTTGAACTACCGCCTTTATCATCCGGCACTTCATATTCCACATACTTTTGGAAAAACCCGCTATCAGAAATTAAGCTGATGGGGGTAGCCTGCCCCTCTGCCTGTCCCTTGATGTTCCAGGTTTGCGAAGAACCTTCCGCAGGCGACCAATGCTGCAAGTAGAAATTAAGTGTCCCGGCTCCCATAACCTGAATGCTGTAACTAACCACCGTCTGCCCCTGATACGCCGAACCGCCCAGCTTCTTCTTGCCGGTATTCCTGATGGTGATCGCACTCACCTGCCCGTTATCGTAAAACTCGATCCAGGAGCTATCATCGGCTCTGGCGGCTGAATAATTGGTAAGCGTGGTAAAATCCTGTCCATCTATAAATGCTTGCAACAGGCTTAAAGAACCCTCACCCAGGCCGATAGTGGCCAGCAAACGCTTATTCCCTTCAGCGAGCAGGATGGCGGATAAGAAATTGCCATGCAGTAAAATTTTACCGAATACAATCGGCACCGGAACCTGAGTGGTAAGACTGGTTTGGGAAAAACCGTTTATCAACACCCGGCTGGCCCCGGAGCCGCTGGGCAGACTCAAACGCCCGGCAGAACCTACCGGAAAAAGCCAACCCCCGGCCAGACTCCCGGCGAAATAACCGACGAAAGCCCCCAGAGGCCCAAAATATGACCCTACCACATACCCCACCATGGAAAGCGCCAACCCACCGTAATCACCCATCTAATTTCCCCCTGGCTATAGCTTTTATAATACTTTGTATATCATTTATATGCAGTAAGTTAACTACATACTCATTAGATTGCACATTAAGCATAACCACATCCCCGCCGCCCAGATACAAGGCCAAATGATCCACCTTGCCGTCCTTCGATTTTTTATTCAAAAGCAGTACATCGCCCGGCGCTAATTCCGCTACGCCCCCCTTCACTTGCCGCAGTTTAAGCCTGGTGGTGCGGATAAACTTATAAAAATAATCCTCATGTATAAGCATACCCTTGGAAGCGGTAATCTCTAAACACTTAAGCCGCCCCCGAATTGCGCTAAACTCTGTCGATAATGGGGCTAAAATATCCAGCGCCAGAAATATGCACGCCATCTCAGGCCTGCTGCAGCTATAGGTTTTGTCAATATACCGAGCTGCTATGTCCTTGAGCTTCCGCTCCATCTTTCGCATACTACAGCCTCCCCACAGCTACAATCCGGGATTGATATTCATCGATTTTATCCAAACGTAAACCCCGCTTATCCAAATGAGCGAATTCATCGCTATTAAGACACAATCCCAGATGATCTACCGGAGCATAATGCAAGCGCATAAACAGCACATCGCAAGCCACAGGCGCACTCACCAAACGGCCGCCCCAGGCCAAAAAATTCTCCCGTATCGCATCCCGCCCTATCTGCCTGCGCCAGTCATGCCACACCCGATCATTTATTTGATTCAACATAACCCGATAGGCTTGATTCACCTGCGCCGCCATCTCGAGTACCAGCTTAAGACAATTGGCATGGCTCATCCGCAGGCGGCTGCTATTTCCATAGCGAAGGCTGTAAGCCTGGTATATGTTCCGTAATTCTGCTTCAACATCCATCTAGAACCCCTTAAACTGTAAACTGGGCAATTCAGGAAAACCCCCAAAATTAGCCGCATTACCAAACCCCTGACAGCTGGGCAGAGTTTTATCGCAAAAGGTTTCCGTACCTGTATAACCACAGCGGCTGCCCTTAAACACAAAATTACATACTTTAGAGAACTCACGCTTATTTAAGGGGCGCGACCAATCATGATAGCGCTCCGATACCTCAAACTGAATATTGCCCCCACTCGCCGCAACCGATGTCACATACCCCCGGAACACCACCTTAAAACTGGCTGGATCAGTATGATCGAGCTGACTGGTGGTGCGCCGGATGATTACCTTAGCCCCTTTTATGAGGTCGATATCGCCGATAAACTGCTGACTGTTTTTAAAGTTCGTATCACCCAGCGATATTTTTATCTTGTTAATGCGGCTGGCTTCATTTTGTTTTATTTTCTCCCGTTTTATGGGAGCCGCATAATAGGTTACTACACTCATAGCCTCCACCCCCAACACCAGCCCACCGTGACTTTCCTGCCAGGAAAATTCTTTCTGCTGAATCTCTGCCTGCCCGGTTTGCTGGCTATCCATATCCCGCTGAATATAGTCT
>JAJRUU010000296.1 GCA_024277605.1 bacterium | reverse complement strand
GAAGTGACGGCGGTAACAAATAAGGCGTCTCCCGGTCGGTCAGTATAAATTTAACACTCATCTTTTGGCCCCTTCATGGCAAAGATTTATTTCCGACCATTATACCATATTCTGCTGCTAAAGTCCGACAGACTCCTAGAGGCCATTAAGAAAACTTCTAAAAAACACGAACTGGGAACTTTTTTGGTTCAAAAGTGTGAACCAGGAGAAGAAAGTTATACTCAAACATATCACTCAAGAGTATCATTCGCCTAAAGATAGGTAAATAATTTGGACGCACATAGTTTTACGGTAAAATATAACGGAAGAGCCAACCAATTAAAAACCGACGTTTTAGTATCTATAGCATTTGACCCGCACGATCCATCACAAACAGAAAGTTTTCCACCGCCCCATAAATTTGTGGCCCTTTATGATACAGGGGCAACAAATACTGTTGTTTCTGAAAGAGTTATTAATGAATGCAGACTAAAGCCCACTGGCGTGACCAGGGTACAACATGTTGGTGGCATTAGCACGACCGAAGTTTTTCTTTTAAATATCATGCTTCCAAATGAGGTTGGCATTCCACAATTAAAAGTTAGCAAAGGTGTCTTGTTTGGTGGTTTTGATGTCTTAATTGGAATGGACATTCTCAACAGGGGGGATTTCTCTTTAACAAACAAAGACGGTAAAACAACGTTTTCATTTAGATATCCATCTATTGAATGTATAGACTTTGTGAAAAACAAACCATCCACGATAGCACAATCAAAAACCATGCAATTGGGCAAAGTTGGCAGAAATCAACCTTGCCCGTGTGGGAGTGGGAAAAAATATAAGCGTTGTTGCGGCAAGTAGTTAATTTATGGAATGTCGCAGTATAAAATAGCATGATATGGACGGCAAATGCTAATAGGCATATAACCTGCCGTATGGGCGATGGCTGATGGGGATCAGTTTTATAAACGGCTTATCCATCACTTTGTCTAACTCCAGACCGAAATCGGCGCAATATTCTTCCAGCAGCGGCTTTAGCCGCTTGTGATCCTCAGCATCCAGCTCTTTTACGCCTACCTCAGCCCCCAGTTGATGAGCTTCCACTTCTCCCCGTATATAAATCACCCCGCCGTGCATACCGGTGCCGGTGTAATTCCCGATAAGCGGTTCATCTGCGGTATTGTTCAGTCCCAGCAGGATTAAGTTCCCGCAGGCCATATATTCGCCGAAGAAATCTCCCGCCTTACCGCCAGCTATAATGGTGGGTACTTTGTCCTTATAAGACTTCATGTGGATACCCACCCGGTAGCCCACATCTCCCAGGATATGCAGTTTCCCCCCGCGCATGCCATACCCCAACACGTCTCCGGCATGCCCATGGATTACTACCTTACCGTCATTCATGGTGTTGCCTGTCCCGTCCTGAGAATTATTTTTAATTACGATGGTAGGCCCATTCATAAAGGCGGCTACATCATTGCCCGGCACTCCATCCATAATAATTTTAACCCTATCATGTAAGCCATCCCCGATATAACGCTGACCGTTCACCCCGGTAAGCTCTATTTCGGTAGCCCCATCGGCAATGGATTTTCTAATCTGCTCATTAAGCTGCCGGTAATAGACCGCATCAGCCTTTATCTTTACTTTTTGTTTGCTCAAAGCTTATATTACCTCCCTGCCGGTTTAATTCCCAGAATATCCAGGGTTTGTTTATCCAGTCCCACCCCGCGCAAACGCTCACGGCTGCCGCGGAAGCTTTCAATAGCATTTACACCCAGCGAACCCAGCATTTCTTTTATCTCCAGCGCCCACGCCCTCAGCAGATTGGTTAAGCGCTCAGCCCCTTCCTCAGGATCCAGCCGGGCGGTAAGCTCCGGCTTCTGGGTGCATATACCCCAGGCACATTTGCCGGTATAGCACATCTGGCATACCCGGCAGCCCAGAGCGACAAGAGCGGCGGTACCGATAGCTACCGCATCGGCTCCTAAAGCTATGGCTTTGGCTGCATCGGCGCTGGAGCGGATACTGCCGGCGGCGATTATCGAGGCCTGGTTTCGGATACCCTCTTGCCTCAGGCGATCATCAACCGCCGCCAAGGCCAGTTCTATAGGAATGCCCACGTGGTTACGGATCACGGTGGGGGCTGCGCCTGTGCCCCCTCTGAACCCATCCAGATATACAATATCGGCTCCGGCCCGCACAATCCCGCTGGCGATTGAGGCTACATTATGTACGGCGGCGATCTTTACCGATACCGGTTTGTAATTGGTAGCTTCTTTGATGGCATAGATTAATTGGCGCAAGTCTTCTATAGAATATATATCGTGGTGCGGCGCCGGGGACAGCGCATCGCTGCCGATGGGGATCATGCGCGTTTTGGATATCTCCATGCCGATCTTCTCTCCCGGCAGATGCCCGCCGATTCCGGGTTTTGCGCCTTGTCCGATTTTTATATCCACCGCTACACCGGCATTTAAGTATTCGGCATGTACCCCGAACCTGCCCGAGGCTACCTGCACTATTATATTATCCCCATAAGCATAAAGGTCTTTATGCAGGCCGCCCTCACCGGTATTCATCACTGTACCCACTTCTTTAGCCGCCATCATTAAGGCTTTGTGGGTATTTAAACTTACCGCCCCATAAGACATGGGGGCAAAAATTATAGGTACCTCTAATTTTATTTGTTGTTCAATGTGGGTTTTACTTTTTAGCTTGCCGTCTTTAGTGGTTTCCACCTGAAGCGAATCCGGCTTGCGTCCCAAGTAGGTGCGTAACTCCATCGGCTCTCGTAAGGGGTCAATGGATGGATTGGTTACCTGGCAGGCATCCAGTAACATTGAGTCGAACAAAATTGGATAGGGAAGGTCACAACCCATACCGGCAAGTAACATTCCGCCTTGTTCTGACTGTTTCCAGATGTTTTTGCGATGTTCAGGAGTCCAGTTGGAGCTGTATTTAAAAGCCGCCGGATTGGGTATCACCTCTATGGCGCTTTCGGGGCAGTACCCCACACAGCGTTGGCAAGCCACACACTTACTGTGATCCGGTACCACCCGGTCGGCAAAACTGTATACCCCAAAGCTGCAATTCTGCAAACAGCGCTTGCAGCGACGACACCTCTGGTAATCGATTTTTACTTTAAACTCAGGAGGAGTTGTGTTTTTTAGCATAAAGAACACCTCTAGTTACCCGATAAGGTCGGGTCTTATTAAGTGAAGCTGATAAATTTAAGGCGCCCTTAAGTCTATAAATTAAACATAGTCTTGCAACTGGTAAAAACCAACTAAGTTGGGTTAAGCTACCCCAGCATCTAATTCGACAATAACCGGCTCACCGGCCCTGGGAGCCCAGACCCGATCCGGTTTGGTACATACGGTGCGTATGGCCGATTCTTCGCTGGCCATATAGGTTCGGTCATCTTTTGTAGCAACTATCAGCGGTCTTAACTTTATGCGGTCGTTTAAGCCGATTAATCCCCGGCTGTGAGCGAACAGGATGGAAAACGGGCCGTTAAGCATGGCCGGGCCGTACACCTGTCTTATTTGCCTTGCAACTTGCCGCTCATCTTCCGGCATGCGGTCGATATCCTTCCAGAAAGGAGCCGCCAGCGCCATACAGGCTAATTTGGCTGATAACCCATGCTTTCTGATAAGTAAATCAAACAGGTAAGCCACTACTTCAGTATCGGTCAAAAGCGTGCATTTATAACGAAACATCTCTAAATAGCGCTTATTTATGCCATACGAAGAAATTTCACCATTATGCACGATAGACCAATCAAGCAGGGTGAAGGGATGCGCGCCGCCCCACCAGCCTTGCGTGTTAGTGGGAAAGCGGTTATGGGCAGTCCAGATATAGGCTTGATATTGCTCCAGCATAAAAAAATCGGCGATCTCATCGGCGAAACCAACCCCTTTAAAGGCGCCCATATTTTTGCCGCTGGAAAATACATATGCCCCATCGATCTCGGAATTTATCTTCATCACCGTCTTGACTACAAAATCATCTTTATTTAAGTCTTCTAACTCCAGGTCGGGACGCTCGGTTCTCACCTTGACGAAATACCGCCATAGCAGGGGGTGGACGGTTATAGCCGAGGTGCGCCGGTGTGGGATGCGCTCTTTGCGTGCCACGATATAGTTGTTTTCTATGTAATCCTCAGCATCTTCTTTGGCCTGTTCATGGTCAAACATGATGTGAACGGCATAATAGTCTTTATATTCCGGGTAAATGCCGTATCCGGCAAAACCGCCACCCAGACCGTTTCCGCGCTCATTTTGAATGCGGATAGTTTTTATTATATCCTCAGCCGGGATTAACTTTCCGGTGGTACTGATAATTCCAGATAAGCCGCAGCCGGAGATGTCTTTCTGATATAAATGATTCATATTTTATCCCTGTATAGGAAAAAGGGGACACGTCCCCTTTTTCAAGGTACCCATAAACTAAGCCCCTACTTCCATCCTAATGACATGTATCTGAGGGTGGCAGGGGGCGGAACTGGCAAAATCATCTTACAAAATTAATCAAGGTCAAAGACCTTTGGGTCATTGACCTTTGGGTCTGTGACCTTTGGGTCTGTGACCTTTGGGTCTGTGACCTTTGGGTCTGTGACCCTCGGGTCTGTGACCCCCTCCAACAATTGCTTCCATTCCTCTACCCCATTGGCTTTTGCCTTGGGCAGATTCAAGCGTTTGCGCAAGGTAGCCTGCGGTTGACCCAATTTACTGGTAGCGCCGAAAGTATCCAGCATACTCTTTAAAGTATCCGGCAGGGTTTTGTTGTCCACCGCCAACTGCTTTAAGACGGTAAACACCTGCTCCATCCCAAACCTCTGGGGGCATAACTCCACACAGGTATGGCACTCCAGGCAATTCCAGATAGCCGGTAGCGAGAGTAATTCGTCTATATTGCCGGCTAACACCTGGGCTATTATCTCCTGTGGATTAAAATCGGCTATATTTAAAGCCGCCGGACAATCATTCTCGCACGCCTGGCAAGCATGACAACGCTTAAGCGCATCCATGTCAAAGTATTTCCCGACCAGATCAACATTCTGGCTGCGCTCCCGCCACTTATCCAGAAAATCATCCGGCTTAATACGGTGCATATTAATCCCCAACTCAACAGGTTCCAGCCCCAGCGCCAAGCCTAATAATTCAGTGTAGTGGAATATGGGTATATCAAACCCATCACCTTGTCGCTGCAACAAAAACTGCTGAGTATCATATTGCAGGAAGCAGGCCGGACAGGATACGCAAATGGCATCCGCCCCTAAGTTGTGCAGCTCCATTAGCTTCTGCCGGGCCATGTTTTGAGCTTGCTTAGGTTCTGCGCCGCGTCCCAAAGATTCACCACAGCAAAGCAGCTTGCTTGAGTAATCCATATTATTGGCCCCCAGTGCCCGGATCAGGGTTTCAAACTTAGTGGGGGACTGGGGATCATCAAAGCCGACCGTTTCACCAGTGCGCAGTAAGTGACACCCATAGTGTACGGCGATATTCATGCCCCATAAAGGTTTTTCCAGCTTACGGCCTATGGTGTCGGCGCCTAAATCATCAGCGAAGAACTCAAGTACATGCCGTATTTTTATTCTGCCCTCATAGCGGAGGTTATATGCGCCAAGCGCTTGGTTTATCTTCGTGGCTAAGGGGGCATTTATCTTAAACTCCCGGGCGGCGGAACGAAAGGTAGCATAACAACCATTACAGGGGGTAATCAGCGTATCTCCCCCGGCTGATTCGGCCAGCGCCAGGTTTCTGATAGCGGTCAATAACCAGGTATCACCTCCCATGCTTTGGGCCATGTAGCGCTCAGGACAACAGGTGAAACCGTCAACATCCATTGCGGTTACCCCGAGTTTATCCAACACCATGCGGGTGGCTTTTTCGATAAAGGGAAAGCGTGCCGGAACTTGACACCCCCAGAAGTAAATATATTTTTTCATGAGATTAATTTAGTTTATAAGGTAGGTTGGGTTTCACTCCGTTTAGCCCAACCTACACTAGTTGCTGGTATAACCCTGTTAGCTATGAATTATACCGAATTGTAGGGTATTATATTCAAAAAGTCAAG
>JAJRUU010000295.1 GCA_024277605.1 bacterium | reverse complement strand
TCAATTTCTTTGGCGGTAGTTAAGGTTAAGGCATGGTAGGTGAGTTCCGCCGCCTCTTCTCTCCTGATGGATCTGATGATTTGCTTTACAGTGGGGATGGCGACCGCATTCATACTCAACTCATCAATTTCAAGACCCAGCAAGATCATAGTACACAGAGGGTCCCCGGCCATTTCCCCACACATTCCCACCCAGATACCTTCGTTATGAGCGGCTGAAATTACTGACTTAATCATCCGTAATACCGCCGGATGCAGGGGTTCATAGAGGTAGGCTACATGTTGGTTGCCGCGGTCAATGGCGATACAATACTGAATCAGGTCATTAGTGCCAATACTAAAGAAATCGCACTCCTTGGCCAGCAGATCAGCAGTCATAGCGGCTGAAGGAACCTCTATCATTACGCCGACTTGAATCTCCTCATCAAAAGGAATATTTTTCCCCCGCAGCCCGTCTTTAACTGAATCGAGAATTTGTTTAGCCTGCCTTAGTTCACCAACTCCTGAAACCAATGGAAAAAGAATACGTAAATTTTTATAAATACTGGCCCTTAGAATGGCACTTAATTGCTTGCGTAATAAATCTTCTCTTTTTAGGGCCAATCTTATGGCCCGCAATCCCAAAACCGGATTAGTTTCCGGTTCAGCCTTAAAATGGGGATCGATTTTATCCCCCCCGAAGTCTATGATTCTCATAACCGCGGTTAAGGGAGTCAGCTGTTCTGCCAAATTTTTATAAACTTGTTGTTGTTCTTCCTCTTCAGGCAGGGTGGGACGGTTCAGATATAAAAATTCAGTCCGGTACAATCCAACCCCTTCGGCGCCATGTTCAATAATAGAACGCAATTCTTCCGGGAATTCAATGTTGGCTGAAAGTTCAAGCCGGTAGCCATCCAATGTTTCCGCCGGCAGGTCACGTAGTTTTAATAATTCCTTCTCAAAATAAATAAACTTTCTCTGCTTTTCAAGGTACTTAGTAAACTCCTCTTGAGATGGCTTTACAATTACCACCCCTTCACTGCCATCAACTATAATCGGATCACCGGTCTTCACCTGAGCGGTTATATTATCCAGGGCCACGACAGCCGGAATTTCCAGCGAACGGGCCATAATTGCAGTATGTGATGTACGCCCGCCCAAATCGGTAGCAAAGCCCTTAACATTACCCTTATGCATAAGTATAGTATCCGCCGGGGTAAGATCATGGGCAATAACCACCACATCCAACTTGATTTCATCGATGCTTTTGGGCTTGTGGCCGACCAAATTCTTTTTAATTCGTTCTCCCACATGCTCAATATCGCTTTTTCTCTCTCGTAAATATTCGTCGTCAATGCCATCAAAGATAGAAGCAAAATGAATAAGCACTTGTTCCAGCGCCCATCCTGCACTCACCTGCTCGTCTTTGATCAATTGAGTCGTCTCATCAATCAGCATCTGGTCTTCTAAAATTAATAGGTGAACGTCTATAATATAGGTAAAGGTTTTATCTTTTACTTCACGAGAAACTTTTTCCTTAACCTGGCGCAATTGTTTATGGGAGAGCTTGACGGCCTGTTTAAAGTGCTCAATTTCCTGGGATATTTCGCTTTTTTTGATATGAGTTTTATCGACCCTGGTCTTCCAACGATCAACCAGAAAAGCGCTACCGATTGTAATTCCGGGAGAAACTCCAATACCTTTAATCATGTAGACTAATCCTCTCCAAAACCAGCATCTATAAGACCGGTTAATTCCTGTATGGCTTGATCGGCATCCGCCCCATCGGTGGATATCACCAGCTCTGAGCCTTTACTAGCCGCTAATGTCATAATTCCCAGAATACTCTTGCCGTCGATCACTTGCTCATCCTTGCGCAAAGCAACATCTGCCTCGAATTTACTGGACAGTTTGACGAAAGCTGATGCCGCTCGGGCATGCAGCCCTAATTTATTTTTTATGGTAACTTTTTTTGTAGGCATAGAAGTTATAAAAACTACAATTGACGGTTTCGTAAAAAGTCGTCATTCCTGCGAAAGCAGGAATGACAAAAATGTGTGTTTTCTGACTTTTTACGACTCCATCACAATTAGAATTGACAAAAAAGGCCGGTTGTACTGGATAAAGCGTTAGCCTTCCTCCAGCACAACCCAGACCTGTATTTACACTACTATTATGCGGGAACACACGCTTCTACCGGACAGAGCTCCACACAGTGAGGAGCGTCATAGTGCCCTTCGCAATCCACACATGCGGCAGCGTCAATAGTATAAGTGGGGTCACCCTCACTAATAGCGTTTACCGGGCATTCGGATTCACAAGCTCCACAAGCGATACATTCGTCAGAAATCTTATGCGCCATTATTCATACCTCCTTTCATTATAGAATTGTATTTTTTAACTCGTATACCACCATAATTTCAGCAAGGGCTAATTTAACACATTAACCCCCGCTATGCAACCCAAAACCAGCTTGCCTTACTTGGAATTAAAGTTCATAAACCATTGCCGTTTCATTGCAATCGGGAAAGTTAACACACTTGATACAGTCGGCCCATATCTTGTGTGGAAGCTGAGATTTTTCAATAACATGAAAATCGTGCCGCTTAAAAAACTCAACACTATAAGTCAGCGCAAATACACGGGAAACTCCCAACCCTTTGGCTTCCTGAAGCTTGTATGTGAGCAATTGGGAGCCAATTCTTTGTTTTAGCTGCCCCTCATAAACAGCCAACGATCGTATCTCGGCCAGATCCTGCCAACAGATATGCAGGGCACATACCCCTAATATAGTATTATCTTTCTCATATACTGAGAAATCCCGCAAGGAATCGTAAATTTCGTGAAGTGAGAGAGCCAGCATCAGATCTTTTTTCGCATAATGATTGATCAACTTCTGCAATATAGGGGCATCTGTCACCTTGGCTGGGTGAATCATAGCGCTTCTAACTCCTCTGTCCCCTTTTGTAAGGCTTTTATATTGAGGTCGATCAAGGGTTGCTTCAGCCCCTCAAAAGCTTGTTTTAGCGCAACAAAAGCTGTGTTCAGCGAGAATAAACGGGTATGAGCGATAAAGGCTCCCAGGGCTGCCATATTGGCGGCCTTCTTCTGTCCTATTTGTTCGGCCAGGTTAGTGGCGTCAATACCCATCAAGGTTATATTTACTGTGGGAAATGATGGGATATTATTAACCAATGAAGTATTGATCAGGATTACCCCTCCCTCCCTCACCCGGGAGCCGAATTTATCCAGCGCCGGTTGATTCATGGCGATTAAGCCCTTGGGATAATAAACCACCGGTGAGCCGATCTCTTCTCGAGAAATCACCACCGTGCAGTTAGCCGTACCGCCCCGCATTTCCGGCCCATAGGCGGGAATACAGGTTACCTCATAACCCTCCAGCATACCACACAAAGCCATTGTCCGGCCTAACTGCATAATACCCTGACCACCTGAACCGGCTACTATAAAACTATTTTCCATTTTCAATTCCTGCGAGGGAAATTTTGCCATGGGCCGTATATCTGTCAACAGGAGGCTTATATTTGCATAACGACCGGCGCATAATTAATCCGGGCTATGCCCGGTTCCAGTGTAGCGGAATACCCCCAGCGGGAAATAAGGTATCATCGCTTTCTCTATCCACTGGTTGGCTTCCAAAGGAGACATGCCCCAGTTAACCGGACAGGAAGCCAGCAACTCTACCAGTGAAAACCCGCCGTCCGCTATTTGAATAGAGAAAGCCCGCCGTATGGCCTGTTTGGCGGTTCTCACCAGTTTGGGAGTACATAAGGCTACTCGTTCAATGTAAGCCGGGGCTTCCAGGGTAGCCAACAACTCGCAAACCCGTATAGGATAGCCATCGTGTTTATGATCCCGGCCTTGAGGAGTGGTTTGGGTCTTCTGACCAATTAAGGTGGTCGGGGCCATCTGCCCGCCGGTCATACCAAATACCGCATTATTTACAAAAAATACGCAAAAATTTTCTCCCCGGTTAGCCGCATGGATAATCTCCGCCATACCGATAGCAGCCAGATCGCCATCACCTTGATAGCTGAATACGATATTCTCAGGGCGTGCTCTTTTCAAGCCGGTAGCAGCTGCCGGTGGTCGGCCATGGGCCACCTCCAGCATATCGAAGTCGAAGTAATCATACGCCAATACCGCACAGCCTACCGGGGCAATGCCAATAGTATTTTCTCTTATGCCCAGCTCATCCACCACCTCAGCAATCAAACGGTGGACTGTGCCATGCTGACAGCCGGCACAATAATGGAATGGAGCATCTTTCAGCGAATCAGGCTTTTTAAATACCTTTTGCATGTTGTTTGCTATATTTATATGTTGAGCAGGCTTAGTAAAGCTTCTTTTTTTATTCCCTGCACCTCAATCTGCTTCTTTCGTGATGTATGACCGGCTATAATCTGCAATTGGGATTTGCTAACCCCCAGTTTTTTGGCTAAAAAGTCCAGCAACGCCTTGTTGGCCTTACCGTCTACCGGCGGGGCGGTAAGTTTTATCTTTAGTGCATCAGCTTTAAGCCCCACAATCTGGTTCCGGGAAGAGCGCGGTTGCAGCAGAACTTTAAATATCAGTCCATCTCCAGTATCCCTGATTGATAACATTTAGGGCACCTTGAACATTATCTCATACGCATGGCAATTTCAGCCAAACTCCTGATAAATGCCGTCCTTATAAAAATAATAATAAAGATGACAATCACAGGAGAGAAATCGAGGCCGACCCCCTGCATGGGAATCAATCTGCGGATAGGCCTTAGCGCCGGTTCGGTAATCTGATATAAAAAGCGGACTATAGGGCTATAAGGATCAGGTCTAACCCAACTGAGTACGGCGCTGATTATAAAGGTCCACATATATAGATGCAGCAAGGTATCCACTATTTCCACTGTTGCAGATAATATATTACCAAATACGAACATAATCGCTCCTTATGTTAAGGGTACCTTGAAAAAGGGGACCAGTCCCCTTGTTCTCGAAGAAAATTTCTAATTTTTCAAGGCACCCGTAAGCTAAAACCATCTAGCGATAAGTTATTGCCCCAGTTCTTTCGACCTGCGGGTAGCGGCCTCCACCGCTTCGATTAAGGCAGCCCGCAAGCCCCCTTGATCCAGGGCGAATAACCCGGCAATAGTAGTTCCGCCGGGTGAAGCCACCATATCACGTAATTGGGCCGGGTGCACCCCTTTTTCCTTAAGTAACTGGGCCGCCCCCAGTACAGTCTGGGTGGTTAATTTTAAGGCGGTATCACGCGGCAGCCCAAGTTTTACCCCGGCATCGGCCAGCGCCTCGATTACTACCATTATATATGCCGGGCCGCTACCACTCAAACCGGTAACCGCATCCATTAAGTTTTCTTTAACTATGGACACCTCACCTACACATCTGAAGACATCTTCAGCCAGTCGCAGATCATCGGGCTGAGCCGCACTTCCCACGCACAAAGCCGTCATCCCGGCGCCAACTAAAGCGGGCATGTTGGGCATGACCCTGATTATGCGGGTAGTATCTCCCAGGTGAGATTGCAGATATGAAAGCGTAATCCCCGCAGCAATAGAGATGATCAGTTTGCTATCATCGACCGCTGAGGCAATCTCATCCAGCAGAGAACCGAGCTGCTGGGGTTTTACCGCCAGCACTATAACATCTGCCTGGCTAACCGCAGCCTGATTATTGGAGGCTATATTAATGCCGTAATTATCGCTTAAATATTGCAGCCGTTGTTGCTCGACATCAGTCACCCAAATGTCGACCGCCGCCACCAGTTTATTACCGATTATCCCCTGAATCAGGGCGCTCCCCATATTCCCGGCCCCTAAAAAAGCCAGCCGTTTACCCTTTATTTGTTTAAACTGTTTCGTTTGCTCTTGACACATTTTTTTCGCCTCAGATTACTGTTTAAATTTGAATAAAAATTATACTATCAGAACCAGGGCAATGCAAGCTGAAAAGAAGGCCCACTAGGGTTAGGCTATTACCGCAGATTTGTGCAGAGTTTATTATGTATCCAGCAGTTTTTTTATCTCTTTAGCTACAGCCGGGGACAGGCTGCCTTTTTTTAGACCAACTTCAATGGTGTGTTTACCCAATTGGCTATATAATTCTATAAATTCGGGCAGCTTCTTATTAAGCGCTTGTATATGGCGGGTTACGGTATCTTTATCCCCTCTGGCGATAGGGCCGGTGAGTGCCTGAGGCAAACCGAGACGTTCCAGGTTATCAACTGTACCCTTGAGCAGCGGCAGCAAAGCGGGTAATGCATCTTCTTGACTTATGCCGATAGACTCCAATAGCCGCACTCCTATATCCAACAGGCTGACCACATAATTGCAGGCAAATACCGCCGCCGCATGATACAGCGGTTTATCCCCGGTAGCTATAGCCAGCCATTTCCCCTCTAACGCAGCTACCAATTGCCTGGCGGTTTCCTCTGCCGCTTTATCCCCCTCAAAGCCGAAATAAGAACCGGGCAATAACTTTATAGCCTGATTTACCTCGGCAAAGCTCTGGATAGGGTGTAATGAGGCTATGTGGGCTCCGCATGAGCGCGCCGATTCAAGAGCTGAAGATGGCAGAGCACCGCTACAGTGGATCACCAATGCGCCTTTTTGAAAGCCCTCACATGAGGCGAT
>JAJRUU010000005.1 GCA_024277605.1 bacterium | reverse complement strand
TACCTCGGCAAAGCTCTGGATAGGGTGTAATGAGGCTATGTGGGCTCCGCATGAGCGCGCCGATTCAAGAGCTGAAGATGGCAGAGCACCGCTACAGTGGATCACCAATGCGCCTTTTTGAAAGCCCTCACATGAGGCGATCTGCTTGCAGGTTGCCTCAATCGCCTGATCCGGGGTGGTTATAAATACTATATGCGCCGATCTGGCGGCAGTGACAACATTGTCAAAAGGTGTTCCCTGTCCGATTAACTGATGGGTTTTTTTAGCGGAAGCCGGGCTGCGGCTATAAATAGCGGTAAGCTCATATCCGTGGCGGGCAAGCAGATAGCCTAAAGCTGTACCTACCTTACCCGCACCAATAATAGCAAATGTCTGACTCATGACATAAGAACTGATGATTGAGAACGTTAAAACCTGAATTTTTTGGGAAACACCCTTCTACAGGGGGCTATGTCCCCTGTGCCAGGATTTCGGTTCCCACCCCTTTATCGGTGAGCAATTCTTTAAGCAGTGAGTGGGGCAGTGAGCCATTTATAATATGCACCTTGGATACGCCGCCGGCAAGCGCATTCAGACCCGTCAGTACTTTCGGTTCCATGCCGCCGGTTATGATGCCCTGCTTTATCAATCGATCTATTTCAGCAGCCGTAATCGATGAGATAAGCTGTGGGCTAGAGTCTTTTTCTTGTATTATAACCCCATCCACATCGGTTAATAAGATTAACTTTGCCGCACCCACCGCCACCGCCACCTTTTCGGCTACAATATCGGCATTTATGTTATAGGCTTGCCCCGCTTTATCCAGCCCAATGGGGGTAATTATGGGGATGACGTTTTCCTTAAAAGCATGGAGCTGCTCAGCCCTAACTTCATCTATTTCGCCAACATATCCGAGTTCATCCAGGCTGTGCTTTTGGACTAATAACAGCTCGCTGTGTTGCCCTTTTAGACCGATGGCTTCACCGCCCATTTCATGTATCATCTGTACCAGCTGATCATTGAGCCGATCAAAGGCTTTTATGGCCAGAGACAGGGTTTTTTCGCAGGTTACCCGATGGCCTTTTATACGTTTGGTTTCTATTTGCGACTCAGCAAGCAAGTGGTTAAGATGCCGGGAGCCGCCGTGTACCAGGATTATCCGCATACCGATTAAAGACATAAACACAATATCTTCTAAGAAAGCATGCTGGCAACTTTCCTTATTTAAAGCGCTCCCTCCGTATTTAATGACAATGGTCACCCCGTGAAAAATTTTAATATAAGGAATCGCCTCAGCCAGCGCATCTTTAGACAGCCCGTATTGCTTAGCCATCTGGTGGGCTTTTTGTAATAATATAAGTTCGGTCAAGGGTTAGCCTTTCTTTTCTAACAATACTTTATCCGCTAATTGTGACATGACTTGTGCTGCCGGGGCATCGGCTGGCAGCTCAAAAAGCGGAACCCCTTCAGCATCCAGCCTGGCGATTACTTCATCATGGGGCACAATCCCCCACAGCTTAAGTCCCTGGTCATTTATATACGCATTAAACTGTGGGCTTAGCTCAGCGGTAGCGCGGTTAACTATCAAAGCGTATTCCTTGATATCCAGCTTTAACTCCTTAACCAGCTCCACTACCCGGCAGACAGCCTTTAATCCCCGCAGGCTGGGGTCACTAATCAAGAGCAATAAATCAGCCCGATGGGTGGTGCGGCGGCTTAAGTGTTCCAGCCCCGCTTCATTATCCAGTACCACCAGCGGATAATTCTTAATCAGCTTGTCTACTAATTTGCGCACCAGATTATTCACATAACAATAACAACCGGCCCCCTCCGGGCGGCCCATGCTCAACAGATCAAAACCGTCAGCCTCGATAACCGCACTCTGGATATGATACTCCAGGAATTCACCCTTGCTCATCCCCTGGGGAACCTCGTTCATAGAACCTAATGCTTGATCGCAGATACCGCCGATGGTAGTTTTAGCCTCCACTCCCAATACTTCACCCAGATTTGCATTAGGATCGGCATCCACCGCCAGCACCGGCCCCTGTTTGCGCTGTAACAATTCCTTGATAAGCAGTCCGGTAAGACTGGTCTTGCCTACACCCCCCTTGCCGGCAATCGCAATGGTATAACTCATTTATCATACTCCTGTTGAATCAACTGCATATCCTCCCAGACTTCTTTTTTTGCATGCGGATTACGCAACAGATATGCCGGATGAAAGGTCGGCATTACGCTTATGCCGTGATATTCGTGAAAGCGTCCCATGAGCTTGGAAATTGGTTCGGTGGTACGCAGCAGGGTTTGCGTGGCAGAGGTACCCAGGGTGCATATTATTTGCGGCTTTATTGCCTCCAGCTGCTTTTGTAAAAATGGTTCACAGGCGGCAATTTCATCAGTTTGCGGATTGCGGTTCTCGGGGGGGCGGCATTTTACGATGTTACAGATATAAACCTGGCTGCGCTCTAAATTCATGGCCTGGATGATTTTGGTGAGCAATTGCCCGGCCCGGCCCACAAAGGGCAGGCCCTGAGCGTCTTCATCCCGGCCCGGCCCTTCGCCCACAAATACCAGCTTAGCCCGTTCATCGCCATCGCCAAACACGATGTTAGTCCGGGTTTCACACAGCTTACAACGTTTGCAATCTCCCAATTCTTCACGTACTTGTTCCAATGAGATGCTCCTCTGGGGCACAAAACCGGTCAGGCCCAAACTCCCCTGGTATTCCACATAATTCCTGGTATAAGCTATCAGCTGCTCAAGCTCCTGGGTGCTTGACTTATCATCCGGCATTTTTCTGCTCCCATATATATGCAATCTTATCTAGGATTATTTGGGCCGCTCTTTGTTTACTCATTAGCGGATATTCCTCAATCTGTCCAGCTTTATCAATAATAGTTATGGCATTGGTGTCGACCTCAAAACCTACTCCCGGCTGGGATACATCATTGGCGATTATTAAATCCAGATTTTTTCGCTTTAACTTTTGTTTTGCGTTATCTAGCAGCTGTTCCACCTCAGCGGCAAACCCTATTAGCAGCTTATTTCCCTTGTTCCGGCTCACTTGAGTCAGAATATCGGTGGTAGGCACCAGGCTTAATGATAGTTCCTGCGGCCCCTTTTTCAATTTGCCCTTAATTTGCTTAGCCGATGTATAGTCGGCAACTGCCGCCGTCATAATAAGCGCATCATTTGCCTTAAAATACTTTGCGGCCGCCTTATACATTGTTTGAGCCGTATCTACCCCAATAAAATGTACCCCGTTTGGCGGGGATAAATTAGTCGGTCCACTGATTAAGGTGACCTCGGCGCCCCGTTTTTGGGCCTCCTGCGCTAAGGCATACCCCATCTTGCCCGATGAAGGATTAGAGATAAAGCGCAGCTGATCGATATACTCCCTGGTCGGCCCGGCGGTTACTAAAATTCTCTTCCCGGTGAGGCTGGCTTTTGCAGCCAGACATTGTACCACCCGTTCCACAATTACTTAAATATCGGCCAATCGCCCGGCTCCCTCGACGCCGCAGGCCAGCTCACCGACAACAGGGGCAATAATATCCACTCCCCGCTTTGTTAAAATATTTATATTATCCTGCACTGCCGGATGCGCCCACATGTTTTTGTTCATGGCCGGGGCCACCAGGACGGGTATTTTAAGCGCCAGGTATAAGGTAGACAGGAAATCATCGGCAATTCCCTGAGCGAATTTACCGATTATATTGGCGGTTGCCGGGGCTACCAACAGCAGGTCTGCCTGCTGTGCCAGATTTATATGCTGCAGGCGGGGCATCTGTTGCCCAAAAGTATCCAGTAAAACCGGCTCTTCCGATAACACCTCAAGCGTAAGCGGGGGGATAAACTCCTGAGCATGCCGGGTCATTACCACCGTAACCCGGGCGCCTTGTTTCTTCAACTCCCTTAATATCAACGCCGCCTTATAGGCGGCGATACTTCCGGTTATCCCCAGGGCTATATGTTTTCCAGCTAACATTTTATTTTTTCCTGTTGCGGCAGCGCTCAGCTAAAATGATTGAATTAATCTCGACTATCGCCAGATCAATAATTTCATTCACTATTAAATAATCGTAATCCGGGCAATGGGTCAACTCCTGAGCGGCATTATGAATGCGGGTTTGTATCTGCTGGCTTGAATCGCTGGCCCGCTTTGTTAAGCGTTGCTCCAGCATATCGAAGGAAGGCGGAACAACAAAAATCAATACGCTGGGCATATCCTGCCTTCTGATCTGAAGAGCGCCCTGTACATCGATGTCCAGCAGTACGTCTGAGTCCTGTGCCTGTTGGTTTTCGATAAACTCTTTACTGGTTCCATAAAGGTTTCCGTGTACTTCAGCCCATTCCAGGAACTGCCCCTGCTCTATCATCTGCCTGAACTGTTCCTCGCTGACAAAAAAATAATCCTCACCCGATACCTCCTGCGGGCGTTTTGGGCGGGTAGTATAGGAGATGGAATAGGAAAGACGTGGAATTTCTTTCAGCGCTTGTCGGCAAAGCACTGTCTTACCAGCCCCGGAAGGGCCGGACACCACAAACAGCTGCCTTTTCTTTTTGATTTGGGTAAGCTCAGAAATTAATCTATCGGTTGACTCACGCTGCATGTTTTATCCATATCCTCTTCGGCTTTGATTCCTTCATGGGAAAAACGTTGGGCAATTGTCTCCGGTTGGACTGCGGACAGGATAACATGATCGCTATCGGTAATAATAATAGCCCTGGTTTTGCGTCCATGGGTGGCATCCACTAATTTTCTATCCTCTTTAGCGCCTTTTTTAAATCGCTTTATCGGCGCCGAAGCCGGGGTCAATATTGCCACTACCCGGGAAGACACTATTACATTTCCGAAACCAATGTTTATAAGCCCCATGTACCCCCCCTTATTTTTTATTATCCGGTTAAATATTAACATAAACCCGGTATATTCATGCCTCCGGTCAGCCCGCTTATAGCTTGTTTCATCATCTCCTGGGCATCGGTCTGGGCCTTGTTCACCGCCGCTAACACCATATCCTGCAACATTTCCACATCTTCGGTAGCTTCCTGAGCAATTTTAAGCTCCACCAGTTGATGATTGCCGTTAACCGTAGCTACCACCATACCTCCCCCAACCGAAGCCTCTACCGTTTTTTGCCCCACCTCTTCCTGCACTTTAGCCATCTTGGACTGAAGCTGCTGGGCCTGTTTCATTATATTACCAAAACCCTTTGCCATACATTACCTCCTTAGGTTCAGATTATGGGTCTCTTGACACCCTTATGTAGTTGTTATCGCATATGATTTGCAATATAACGAAGCTGACTAAAGGGTGCCCTAAAAACAGCGGTTACGCCGGTTCGAATTCCGATAACTCTTCATCAATAAAATCGGCCGGTTTCTGTCTGATATCATTTACGGCTAATACCTGTCCATTAAACAAAGACAAGGCCTGTTCAACCAATGGTTCCTTTATTTGCGGCGCATGACGTTTTTTCCCAGCTTCAGCCTTACTAACGGGCGCAACCGATCCCTTAGCCAACAATTTTTGGGCGAATTTAAGCTTTACTTGTGATCCCAGGGCCTCCGCAATAATATTTTCAATCACCTTACGGTTATCAGCATCCGCAGCTTGGTCTTTAAAGAACTTTTTATCAAAGGCAATAGATAATTCCTGATCAGATAACTTGGTCATGGTGCCATGCTGCAAAATAGCCCCCAACGAGGCTTTTTTCGAACTTACCCCAGCTAGTATCCTCTGCCATACCTTAGCCGGATCATTAACTTCAATTTCCTGCGCTGGTGGAATTGTGTTTGCCGGTAATTCTTTCGGCGCAGGTGGTGTTTTATCGACCGGCGGCGGCTTTGCGGCTGAAGGTTTTAACGGTTCGGTAATCGCAGGGGCTTGCCGCACTTGCTTAACTGCCGGGTTCGCCTCTAAATTGCTTAATCTGGCCAAAATATCCTCTATCGGTAACAGCGGTTTAACCTCGGAGAGTTTAAGTAAGATAACCTCCAGTACCACCCGGCTGTTCAATGCCCGCCGCAACAGCTCCTCATCCTCCAGCATGATTTTAACCAGTTGAATCAACTCCGGGGTTGATGTTTTTTTCGCCTGAGCCTTTAGCACACTCAGCTCTTCATCGGTTACCTCCAGCAAGCCCTCCGGTTTTTTACACAGCTTAAGCAACAATAAATTCCTGAAGTGCCCCAGTAACTGCTGAGCAAAATAAACCGGGTTACATCCATTATTTGACAGGCGCTCAATTAACTGTAAAACCTGTTGCCCATCACGGCACAAGACAGCCTCAGCCATCGATTCAATCAATACCCTGTCCACCAGCCCCAATATCCGGTCCACGTCCGTATCCGCTATACCCTGATCGCTGCTGGCAACTATTTGATCCAGGATGCTCTGGGCATCACGCATACTGCCTTCGGCCGCCCTGGCGATCTTGTGCAAGCTGCTGTGGCCAATTTCAATCCCCTCTTTGGCTGAAATATCAGCCAGATTGACAATTATATCCGTTAGCGGAATTTTCTTAAAATCAAAGCGCTGGCAGCGGGAGATGATAGTAGCCGGCAGTTTCTGGGGTTCAGTAGTAGCAAATATAAACTTCACATGCTCCGGCGGCTCCTCCAGGGTTTTTAAGAGCGCATTAAAGGCTGAGGTGGACAGCATATGCACCTCATCGATGATATATACCTTGTAGCGTCCGCTGGCGGGGGTGTATTTGACCTTCTCTCTTAACTCGCGGATGTTATCCACACTATTATTTGAGGCACCGTCAATTTCAACTACGTCCAAAAAATTTCCGGCGGAAATCTGCTTACAGCTTGCACACTCATTACAGGGAGTAGGCGTGGGGCCGTTGGCGCAGTTTAAGGCTCGAGCCAGTATACGGGCGGTAGTGGTTTTGCCCACTCCCCGCGGGCCGGAAAACAAAAACGCATGCCCCACCCGGTCAATTGAAATGGCGTTCTTCAAGGTGCGGGTTATATGTTCCTGCCCAATTACCTCATCAAATGTCGCTGGCCTGAACTTACGCGCTATTACTAAGTAAGACAACTACACCTCCTATGTTGCCACCAACTTATTTATGAAAACAAAACCTTGGGGAACACCCTTCTGAAGGGGGGCAAAGCCCCCTTTAATTAAAGCAGGCTATACCTGCCAAAAAGGTTTCCTCAAGATTTTAGTTTTGTAAATAAGTCAGTTGTAAAAAATGGCCGTGCACCAGCCTTCGTTCAGCGATCCTCTCATACTGATCAAGCAGCCAGCTCCGATTCAGGCATACCCACGGCACACCGAGATTTTTACTTACCGCTGCTTCCTTCCGGACCTGACGGGGTTCGTAAGTCTCAATTGCGCAGGACCCAAACATCAACACCGCTTACTTAACCAGCCATGAAAGACTACCGACCTCAATGCTGGAATTCAGCCCCGCTATAGCGGATTTCGGGTACAGGGCACCGCTGACGCCCCACCTAGCACGGCCAAACATGTCACCGATATTATCAGAACAATCGGTGATATATTGGCGGAGAGGGTGGGATTTGAACCCACGAGACGGCGATTAACCGTCTACACGATTTCCAGTCGTGCTCCTTCGGCCGCTCGGACACCTCTCCGTTTTTTACATTCCATTATGGTTAGAAAATTATATACCACAAGTTATCTTATAGCCAGCCCGACATATCATTTCTTACGTTATACGAAAAAAGGGGGAGGCTTGAACTTTTTTATGGTTGATATGGAAGTTATGCTTGGTATAATGGACTTAGATTTTTTCACCCGACTTATTCATAAATTTATACAAGATTTGCCAGACCCCTTATTGGGTATGAATTTAAAGCCAACGTCCATTAAAGTATTGTTTGCCCAAAAAACACTTGATAGGAAGCTGATAAATTTAAGGTTTTCAGTTGGCTGTAGTGTTGCCATAAATAAGACCCGAATTTTTCGGGTTCATAGCTTGGGAGAAAATAATGGAACTGGATTTAATCATTAAGGCTGGCACTGTTGTTGATGGTCTGGGGAGTGAACCTTATACAGCTGATATTGGAATCAAGGGTGAGTATATCCAGGCTATAGGCCGACTTGATGAACAAGTTGCTGCCAGAGTAATCAAGGCCACGGGGTTAGTGGTGTGTCCCGGTTTTGTGGATATCCATTCTCATTCGGACTACAATTTACTTATCAATCCTCAGGCGGAAAGTAAAATACGCCAAGGGGTAACCACCGAGGTGGGAGGGAACTGCGGCTATTCGGCAGCCCCCATATCGGGCGAGGTATTGGCTGAGCGCAAGAAGCAGTACAAAGCGCAGTTTGAGCTGGAGCTGGACTGGCAGGAAATAGACGAGTATCGGGATCGTCTCAAAACCCAAGGGCTGGCGGTAAACGATGCGCCGCTTGTGGGGCATAATACGATCCGGGCTTCTGTTATGGGACTGGAGGACAGAGCCCCCACTCCGGCTGAGATGCAGCAGATGGAAAATACTCTACAGGCAGCGCTTAACCAGGGGGTGTTTGGTTTATCGTCGGGGCTTATTTATCCCCCGGCCTGTTATGCCAAAACAGATGAGTTGATTCAACTGGCTAAGATAGTCAAAAAGGCGAAAGGAGTATTTACCGCACATATTCGCGGAGAAGGCGATGAGTTGCTTTCCGCCTTAGGGGAGATGGTGGAAATTGCTCGCACCAGTGGCGTCTCCACCCAAATATCGCACCTTAAAACTTCAGGAGAGAACAATTGGAATAAACTCCAAGCCGCTTTTGATATATTAGAAAATGCCATGGCACAAGGGCTTGACATCAGTGCCGACCGCTATCCATATCTGGCCTCAAATACCGGACTGGCAGTTTTACTGCCGGATTGGTTCTTCGTGGGTGGACTCAAAGCACAGCTTGCCCGCTTGCAGAATATGGCTGTCAGGGAAAGGCTGAAAGAGTATATGCAAACCAGGTATTTTAAAAAACCAGCCTATTGGGAAAAGGTGCTTATCTCACGGGTAGGTAAGCCGGAAAACCGCCGCTTTGAAGGACAATCGGCAATTCAAGCCGCAGCAAACGCCGGGAAAAACGTGTTGGATTTTATCCTGGATCTGCTCATGCAGGAACAGTTGCAGGTGGAGGCGCTCTATTTTATTATGCACGCAGGCAATTTAGCCCATATCCTGAAAAAACCCTATGTGATGGTGGGTTCCGATAGCGCCTGCCTGGCTGATTACGGCCCTTTAAGCAAAGGCAAGCCCCACCCACGAAGCTTTGGCACATTTCCTAAAATTATAAGGAAATATGTACGCCAGGAGGGGATATTGTCCCTTTCTGAGGCTATTTACAAAATGACGTATCTGCCGTGCAAAAAGCTGGGCATAGCTAACCGGGGCTACTTAAAAAGCGGCAATTTTGCCGATATGGTGGTCTTTGATTTTGACCAGATCACTGATACAGCCAGTTACAAAGATCCATTCCGCTATCCTGATGGAATTCATTATGTAATCGTAAACGGGCAAATTACTGTGGAGCAGGGTAAACATACCGGTGTGCTGGCCGGCAAAGTGCTGAGGAAAGTCATATGAGACCACCAGTGGCCCCACCAGTGGCCCCACAAGTGGACCCACTGGTGGGCATAACCTGCGATTATCAGGGCGGGGACAAGTCCCCCCCAGAGGGCAGCGCTCCCTATTATTTTCTGGCTGAAGCATATGTTCAGGCGGTTAGTTTGTGCGGTGGGATCCCGCTTATCTTACCGGATATAGAGGGTAGCAATCCGGCAGCGGTGATAGACCGTTTGGATGCGCTGCTGATTTCTGGTGGGAATTTTGATATAGACCCTGCCTTATATGGAGAAACGCCGCATCCCGAACTGGGAATTTTAAAACCCCGGCGCACTGCTTATGAATTGGGTTTGTTGCGGGCGGCTCTGGCAAAAGATATACCGCTTTTGGCTATATGTGGCGGGTTACAACTGCTGAATGTACATCTGGGCGGCAGCCTGTATCAGCATTTGCCCGCTCAATGTGACAGCCGGGTACAACACGAACAAAAAGGCAAGGAAAAGGCCGCCGCTCATGCCCTATCGGTTGAACCAAAATCCACCCTGCACGACATCCTGGGCACTGCTGAGATTATGGTCAACAGTACCCATCATCAAGCCATAAAAAAGCTGGGTGAAGGGTTAAATGCGGTGGCTCTGGCGCCGGACGGCATAATAGAGGCGGTGGAAATTCCGGCACATCGCTTTGCACTGGGTGTCCAGTGGCATCCTGAGGCGTTAATTAATAACCACCCTGTATGGAAAAAAGTTTTTGAAAGGCTAATACAAAAAGCAGGGCCGGAGTAATATAACGCTCGCCATGTGATAAGTCCAGGCCGGGGGTTACTGACCCCTAGGAGTCTGTCGGACTTTAGCAGCAGAATATGGTATAATGGTCGGAAATAAATCTTTGCCATGAAGGGGCCAAAAGATGAGTGTTAAATTTATACTGACCGACCGGGAGACGCCTTATTTGTT
>JAJRUU010000294.1 GCA_024277605.1 bacterium | reverse complement strand
GCCGGTCGAACTCCACAGGCCGGCAAAAATCTTTTCATAAATGTGTATAGTAATCTAAAACCATACAAGGTCAACCAGCATCCACATATTCCCGAAATAGAGCAGGAGTTAAGCCAGTTAGGTAAAGCCAAAACCCATATAAGCTTCATTCCTCACCTAGCCCCCATAGACAAAGGCATCTACAGCACCATACAACTCAAGCTACATAAGCACATCGGCTTGGACAAATTATTGGACTGCTATCGCACATTCTATCGCCAGCAACCATTTATTCGAATATACGATACCGGTCACTACCCGCAAGTTCTAAACGTAGTAAACACTAATTTCTGCTACATAGGATTGAACCTCGAGCATGAGCATCAGGAACTGACTGTATTTTCGACTATTGATAATACCCTCAAAGGGGCATCCGGGCAGGCGACACAAAACATGAATCTTATGTTTGGCTATGCGGAATCCTCAGGCTTACCCTTCGCTACCTGCCTAAAAAGCTAAAATAGCTATCCAGACTTCCATACAATAACAGATAGTTCAGGCTATGTAATACCTCAGTAACGAGGGTATGAATTCAAAATAACTACTATTATCGGAACCTCATAGAACACGGAACCGGCTGGCGGAAGACGATCACCTTTGCCAATCATGGGTATCCTTGGTTAATCCACCGGCTGACCTACCGCCAGACGAATCATAAGAATCTGCATGTGCGGGGGTATAAGGAAGGGGGTCAGGATATGCCCCAGATCAGAGAATGGACCTGGCCGCATTAACAGTGCAGATGTCTTGCTACTTATACCCGAAAAATTCCAGCTGTTTGATATGTCAAGCTGAAATCATTCTTTGGCTAAACCCAAAACATATACCTCGCAACTTCCCTTACGAATAGCCTTGGGGCGTATTATGTGCACTTTATGGAATTGTTTTTTCGTCTTAGCCAAAAACAGGTCTAAATCTTCGCCTTCAAATACTTTTATCAATAGGTTGCCTTGGGGAGATAAAAATGCTTGTGCTAAATTTAAAGCAATCTCAGCCAGGGCCAGTGAAGCCTGCTCATCCACCAGTTTAATGCCGGTAGTAGACGGCGCCATATCGCTTATTATGGCCTCAAAAGTTTTTGAGATAGCCTCAAGCTGCCCGGTTGGTAATTTATTGACATCGGCGCAAATAAAATGGGCATTGTGGGGGAGAATAATGTTCAGCTTTTTTATGTCCACCCCTAGCACTAAGCCTTTGTTGCCTACCGCCTGGGCACAGTATTTAAGCCACGATCCGGGACAGCAGCCCAGCTCCAGCACCCGATAACCCGGCTTTATTATTTTATGTTTCTGATCAATCTGCTGTAGCTTATACACCGAACGGGCGGGATAGCCTTCAGCCTTGGCTTTTTTGAAATAATGGTCTTTAGGTTTGTACATTTAGTCTGCGTAGGTGAGTAAGCAGAAACAAAAGTCTGCGGGCGCAATCGGCTAACAAGCGGATTTTTCCAGCTCCTTAAGGATAGTATCCCGTACTTTGTCGTACTTTGCAGGAAGCTCCACCGGCAGGTTGGCATACTTATGATTTACATTAGGCAGGCGGCTCTCGTGATAGCGCAGCTGAAAATCGGCAAATTTCAGCCCATTGGCGGTGGAGATCACCACTACCTTCTCATGCGGTTTAATATCGCCGCGCTGCACCAGCTTAAACAGTACCGCCAGCGCCACCCCTGTATGCGGGCAGGTTAAAAGACCGGTACGGTCGGCCCGGGCCGCCGCATTAGCCAGCTCATCTTCGCTGGCCTGCTCCACTATACCGTTGAATTGCTTAAGGATGTGAATGGCTTTTTGGATACTCACCGGATTCCCGATCTGAATAGCGCTGGCTAAGGTTTCTCCGGCTTTGATCGCTTCAAATTCCTTAAAACCTTTTATATAGCTCAAATAGAGTGGATTCGCCCGCTGTGCCTGGGCACATACCAGGCGCGGTAAGCGGTCAATGAACCCCAAATCCCGCATCATGAGGAATCCCTTCCCGATGGCGCTGATATTTCCCAGATTGCCCCCCGGTACGATCACCACATCCGGAACCGCCCAGTCAAACTGCTCCACCATCTCGAAGCTGATGGTTTTCTGACCCTCTATGCGCAGGGAGTTCATGGAATTGGCCAGGTAAATATTATTAGTCTCGCATACCTTGCGCACCATCTTCATGCAGCCGTCAAAGTCGGTATCCAGCGAAATAGTCAAGGCCCCGTTGGCCAGCGGTTGGATGAGCTGGGCGTTGGATACCTTATGTTTGGGTAAAAATACGATAGCCTTAATCCCCGCCATGGCGCAATATGCGGCCAGTGCAGCCGAAGTGTCGCCGGTAGAGGCACAGGCTACGGCGTTTATCTTTTTTCCATCGGCGATCATCTGCTTCACCATGGACACCAGTACCGTCATTCCCAGATCCTTGAATGAGCCGGTATGGTTATTGCCGCATTGCTTGATCCATAGGTCTTCTACATTAAGTTGCCTGCCCAGGCGTTCAGCCCAAAACAGATTGCTGCTACCCTCGTAAGCCGAGACTATATTATCATTGTCTACGTTGGGGCAAACCAGCTCCTTCTTGCCCCACACCGAACTGCCATAGGGCCAGGCAGAGCCTTTGTATCGCTGGCCGAACAAGTCCTTCCAAGCCTCGGCGCTGCGGTTTTTAAGCGCATCTATGTCATGCTGAACCTCCAGCAGATTGTTGCACCGAGGACAGCGATAAATCACTTCAGAGAGATTGTGCTTTTCGGAACAGCCGCCGATACATTGAAACCATGCCTTATATTTCATAGATGAGCTTTCAGGATAGTTTGTATTTGTTATTCTTGTTTGGTAGTATTAAATGAATATGTATTGCAATAAAGGATATTGTATTAAAATAGTGTTAAACTGTCAACCGGAACTATTCATAAAGTTAAACAAATATGATTATGAATCCTATAAGATAAGTATAAACTCGCCAGTTCAATAATGAAGTGCAACACTTGGGAAAGCAGAAAGGAAAATGATGAATATTAAAAAATCAATCGAGCAGTTTCAAGATGAAATAGGGGTCAATGAAAGATATGCCTCTTTTGATTATTGTTATAATTATTTTTATTCGTTCTACAAAAAAAATCAAATTAGCAAATTAGCGGATAACCAGAATATTCAAATGAGTTGTTTGCAAATAGGTTTCTTTATGGCAAGTTGGGGTATGATGAGAGGCAGCTCTTTTCTGCTTAAAAAAAGCGTTAGAAACTACAGTAAGTTGATTGATGAAATTTCAAACATGAGTTATAAATTATGGGAGATTGATGTAGGAAATTATAACGAAAATATTTCGCTTTTATTGGAGTGTAAGGGACAAATAAGTTCTGCCTTTGGAGATGGAAACAAACCAACCGATACTTTAATAACAAAAATAATGCTAGGTGTTTTTGCTAATATACCAGCTTTTGATCAATTTTTTAGAACAAGTTTTGGGGTACGCTCTTTTAATGAAAAATCATTATTGAAAATAAAAAATTTTTATGAAGAGAATAAAGATACTTTTGATTCATACAAAATACCCACTCTTGATTTTTTAACTGGCAAGCCCACAGATGTTATATACACGAAAGCAAAATTGATTGATATGTCTGGGTTTATAGATGGACAGGAAATCATCGCAAAGGAACGTCTGAGAAAATCCGGGTATCAAAAATCTGAGTACCAAGGCTTGATATAAAGCGATTATGCCAGAATTCTTCAATGAACCAGGGGACGAAAATTCGGGGGACACCATACTTAATCATAAATCCCTTATCTGCTCAGATACAAGCGGCACCAGCAAAGCCTTGCTGGGGTTAGCCGATGGGGCTGGCATTGAGACGGTGCTGATAAAGCATAGCGCACATTATACCGCCTGTCTCTCTTCGCAAGTGGGCTGTGCCTTAGGCTGTGTCTTTTGCGCCACCGGACAGGACGGCTTTGTACGTGACTTGGAGGCTGCTGAAATAATATCTCAAATAGACTTTTGGAACGATTATCTCTCTAAAGAAAATAAAAAAATAAAAAATGTGGTGTTCATGGGTATGGGTGAACCCTTTTTGAATTGGGATAATGTAAAGCAGGCGTTACACAGTATAAACAGCCCAAACGGCTTAAATATAGGGCAGCGGCGGATCACTGTTTCCACCTGCGGGATTGTAGATAAAATGAAAGCCTTTGCCAAAGAATTCCAGCAGATAAATCTGGCCGTATCGCTGCACTCAGCGGTGGATGAAACCAGAAGTCGGCTTATGCCCATAAATAAAAAATATCCGCTTAAAACCCTGCTGCGGGCTTGTCTGTGCTATGTGGAGCAGACAAGAAGAAAACTTTTTTTTGAATATACGCTGTTTAGGGGAATAAACGATACTGACCAGGAAATACGGCAACTTATGGCTCTTATCAATAAGCATTACTTGTTTCATTTAAACCTTATCCCTTACCATTTGACCAATTGCGGCCTTATCCCCACCAAGACCAGAAGACGCAACGAAATCATCAGCCTGTTCAATAAAAACAAGCTTTCCTATACCATAAGAAAAAGTTTCGGCACAGATATTTTCGCTGCCTGTGGGCAGTTACGACTAAACGCCCAACAAACCATGCCCGGGGTGATAACAACTTGAAAATAATGATTTGCGGCAGTATGTATTTTGCAAAAGAGATGCTGGATGCTCAAAAAATACTTGAGGGGTTGGGGCATGAGGCGCTGATTCCCTGCGATACTCATGAATGTATCGAGAATCCCGATTTGAATATGGATATGGAGCACTGTATGAATACGGAAATAGACCTGAGTTGTTTTAATAAGGTTGCCGAAAGTGAAGCGATTGTGGCGCTTAATTATCCCAAAAACAACATCAGGGGTTATGTGGGTGGGGCGACTCTGATGGAAATAGGCTTAGCCCGCTATCTTAGTAAGAAGATATTCTTGCTATATGATCCGCCTGCCGAAGAGGATCTTAGATATGCTCTGGAAATCAAGTTGACCAAGCCGATTATTCTGCATGGAAATTTAGCTAATATAGGGATAAATTAAAAACCGGCATATGCAAATCGGTAATTTAAAATTAGCTAATCCGCTCATATTGGCTCCCATGGCGGGTATCACTAATCTGCCGTTCAGGCTGCTGGCCAAAGAACATGGCTGTGGGCTGGTGTCAAGTGAGATGGTTAGCAGCCACGGTTTGCTACATAATTTTAAACATAATAATCGTTATTTAATGAGCCACCCCGCTGAAAAACCCCTGGCGGTGCAATTGTTTGGCGCCGATCCTGATGTTTTGGCCCAGGCGGCTAAAATCACCGCCGAAAATGGGGCTGATGTAATAGATATAAATATGGGCTGTCCGGTGAAGAAGGTGACCAGAAGCGGAGCGGGTGCTGCCTTAATGAGAGAGCCGCACTTGGTTGCGCGAATTCTACAAAGGGTTAGCTCAGCCATTACTATTCCGCTGAGCATAAAAATCAGAGCGGGTTGGGATAATGCACAAATTAATGCAGTGGAAATTGCCCGTATTGCCGAAGATTGCGGGGTGGATGCCATTACCCTGCATGGGCGTACCAGGGCGCAGGGGTACGCCGGAGCTGCCGACTGGCAGCTTATCGCTAAGTTAAAAAAACTGTATCCTGTACCGTTATCGGCAACGGGGATGTAAACTCACCGGAGGCGGCCGAGCGCATGTTTAGCCAAACCGGTTGTGATGCTGTTATGATCGGCCGCGCCGCCCGGGGTAATCCCTGGCTCTTTGAGCAGATAAACCAGCATCTGGCAGGCGGACATTGTTTTTCCCCGCCCGGTTTAGCCGAAAGAAAATCTGTGATCATAAGGCATTTTGAACTATTTGGTCAATATTACGGCCTTGAGCTGGCCTTTTTACATATCCGCAAACATCTTATCTGGTATACTCACCACCTGCCGCATAGCGCCAATTTTCGCCGACTCCTACATAGCATACAAAGTGAGTCCCGCTTTTTTCAAATCCTGGATGAATACTGGAAGCTATTGGAAAGTTTGTAGGCCACCCTTGCCCGCCATTATGGCATACATGCCATAATGGTATCGATCATCATCCAAATCGTCTGCTTAAGTTTATTTTTATATTAATCGTTTTTTCAACGAGTTAATCTATTTTGAAATTGCCATTTTTTGTTTTTATATATGGCATAAGGGTTGCAAACGAACAGGGGAGGTTTTGTATGCTAACTTGAGGGGCTGGAATTTTATATGCTTAAAGATGCTAAAAATATACTGCTGGTCGGTTCGGATGAGGATATGTGCTGGCTCTTAAAAAAAGTATTCCAAAACCAGAACTGCCGCATTAAAACGAGTGATTCTTTAGAAGAAACCCTCAGCGCCGTTTCTGAGAAAATGGTTGATTTAGTATTGTTGGATTAACCACTGCACAAGATATCTTCTAATGAAATATTAAAATGTATAAGAAGCTATCAACCCAACACGCCAGTGATAGTTATCGGCCCTTATGGGAATGATGGTTTGCTTATCAAAATGCAGGAACTCGGCAATTGTGAGTTCGTGCCCAAACCATTTGTGATTGAAAATCTCATTAAAACGGTACAGCAGTTGCTATTTGAGCACGCTAAACAATCTGACGCAAAAAGAGAAAAACTTTTTAGTTAAGCGTATAATTAACAAGGGGCAGCATAATATGTTGATTGCTATCAAAAAGCCGAGGCTAAGTCGTAAAATTATCAACTTAAAATCTTTCCTGGGAATTCTAATGCTTGGTTTGGTAATTCCTGATTTGTGTAGCGCAGCAGATTTCCAGGCAACTAAAATAAATAAAAGAGATAATTCAGAGATGGTGATTGTTCCCGCAGGAGAATTCGTTATGGGTACTAATAAGGTTTATTATAATGACGAAAAACCGGCGCATAAGGTATACTTGGCAGCATATTACATCGATAAACATGAAATTACAAATGCGCAATATCTAAAATTTGTAAAAGCTACTGGCCAGCGGATACCAAAACATTCCAATGACCCCCAATATGATATTTGGACTGAGGAAGGTTTTCCGTCCGGGTTGGACGATCATCCGATCTTTGATGTGAGCTGGAAAGATGCCGACAGTTATTGCAAGTGGGCCGGTAAGCGCCTACCTACTGAAGCCGAGTGGGAAAAAGCCGCCCGGGGGGTCGATGAAAGGCTATATCCGTGGGGCAATCAACCACCGGAATCTGTAGGCGTCGCCGTTGCCGGACAATGGGAGGGGAACCAGACCTATAAACCTGTGGGCAGTATGAAATTGGGGTCAGCATACGGGGCATTGGACATGGCCGGCAATGTGGCCGAATGGGTAGCTGATTGGTATGATCCTGAATATTATCGCAAAAGCCCTGGCAAAAATCCTGCCGGGCCGGAAACCGGTTTTTATAAAGTTGTGCGAGGCGGATCATCTTTAAACGTAAGATTTTATCTGCGTTCCATAGACCGCGATTTTGACAATACTGGAAACAGGGCTAAGGAAATTGGCTTTCGTTGTGTAAGTTCACCATAAGATTTGACTTTTTTAAACAATTCATTTAATTTAGAGTAGGATAGTGGAAGCTGGTGTCTTTACTCTAAACAGGGGTGACGTTAATGAAAAAGTATTTGTTTTATGTGTTAATAAGTGGCGTGCTTTTACAGGTTGGTATTATTTCCGCCAGGGCAGAGGTGGGCAAACTAAAAATCAGTTGTATCCCTGAAGCCTATATTTTTATTGATGGACAGACGGCTTATTTAGGAACGAAGGCAAAACTGGAAATACATGTGGATGTGGGAAAACATGTAGTGACTGCGGAGGCCTCTGGGTATATGCAGGAACAGGCCAAAGTGGAAGTATTCGCCGACTCCACCACCGAGTTAAATTTGTCCCTGGTTGAAGCCGATCAAGATCGAAGCCAGATGGCAGCAATCCCCGCTGGAAATTATAAAATAGGGATAGATCAAAAAAGAATAAAATGGATCACCAAACACATCGGTGGCACTAAGAAAGATTATACAGCATCTGTCCCCAAACATACGGTAAACCTTAAAGCTTACCGTATTGATAAATATGAAGTTACAAATAGTCAATATAAAAAATTCATCGGCGCCACCCGCCATCAGGCTCCACAACACTGGCGTGGGGATACCTATCGCAAAAATCAGGGCGATTATCCGGTAACTCATGTAAGCTGGAATGATGCAGCCGCTTATTGCAAGTGGGCCGGTAAACGTTTGCCGACTGAAGCCGAGTGGGAAGTTGCCGCTAGTGGAAAAAAGGGTTTAGTCTTTCCATGGGGGCGAAAATTTCGGGAAGCCTGGACAAATACCGAAAGAGAACGATTCAGAGCCACTACCATTACCGGCAGATATGCGAAAGGAACCAGTAAGTTTGACTGTTATGATATGGCTGGTAATGTGGCAGAATGGACCGCCGACACCTATAAACCATATCCTGGCTCTACCTTAAGCGTTGCTGACGCAGATCAAAACTTGCGCATTGTTCGGGGGGGATCTTTTAAATCAAAACCATTTATGACCACTACTGTTTATCGTAACAAGTTGAAGGTTGATGGTATTTATAAAGATGTTGGATTTCGGTGTGCCCGTTAATTAGGAAATATTTAACAGCATTGCGTTATTTGAAAGAATTCGATTGAACCTACGATATTTGTATATATGTTCCAATGTTTAAAACGGAGGTATCTATGAGTAAAAAAAAGCTTTTTGTGCTTGCGGTATGCCTGTTAATTTTTTCGTTAAGTCCGGCGGCGGCAGAGGATGTTCCAGCTGATATGGTACTGGTTCCGGCCGGTGAATTCACTATGGGTATGGATGAATCCAAGCTGGATAAGATTGTCGGCACGATAGGGGGCATGGTTAAGTACCATGACAGCGCCACCCCGGCACATACGGTTAATGTGGATGCTTTCTACATTGATAAATACGAAGTAACTAATGCTGATTATAAGAAGTTCATAGAAGCAATCGGCGCACCGATCCCGCTTAGCTGGGAAGATGCCGGTGGGGATATGCCTAAGGGTAAAGGTAAACACCCGGTAGTCTACGTTAATTGGGAAAATGCAGTGGCATATTGCGAATGGGTGGGTAAACGCTTACCCACTGAAGCCGAATGGGAGAAAGCCGCCCGGGGTACCGATGGCAGATTGTATCCCTGGGGGAATAAATTCTCCAGAAAGAAATTAAACTTTGAAAAATCCAGAAAGAACGGTACCACCAAGGTAGGCAGTTATAAAAAGGGAATCAGCCCATACGGTTGCTTTGATATGGCCGGTAATGTGTGGGAGTGGACTGCCGATAACTATTTGCCGTACCCCGGCAATAAACATGAAGATGAGTTTTACGGAAAAGAACGCTATGTCTTGCGTGGCGGATCGTTTATGGATGCAAAATATGATGCGGTAACTACCATGCGCAGTAAATTTACTCCCATTACTGATGATGAAAATGTTGGGTTTCGGTGTGCCAAGTCAGCCCCCTAGGAGTCCGACAGGTTCCTGGAAAACTCTTTTTCTGAAAGCAGCCTGTTTTAGCTAGCCCTTATGCTCATACCTGCCCACAGCTAAAAGGGGACAGGTCCCCAAGGGAGGCTTATGTGTTTAAAAAAATTGTGTGCTTGTTTTGTTTTATGTGTCCCTGCCTACTCCTGATCTTACCATTTATCTGCTTGATAGTTAGCAATACATTGTAAATAACGGTCTAAATTACCGGAAGCGGTATATAAAAAAATAAGATGGACAACGCAAAGCACGGAAATACTCTCCCTGAAAAACAATTCAACATCCAGCGAATAGTATGGATAGCCACAACAGTATTTATTTGTCTTACCATAGGTTTCGGCATATTTATATATCATACGACCGAAAAAGCAATGGCTGACCAATTCAACGGGCAACAACTAATCCTGGCCAAGGAAGCAGCTACCGGCGTAGAAGAATACCTGGCGTCACTTAAGAAGAATTTGAGGCAGCTTGGTTCTGTGAATGATTTGCTGCTACAGCAAGATATTAAAACTAAACTATACAGCAGCGTTCAGGGAACAGCCGTTATCGATGTTTGGCGATTATCAAAAAATGGTGTCGAAGACGGAACCCTGACCAGGTTGGCTGATTCATACTCAAAAAACCTGGAAAAGCAATTCTGGCGAGAACTATCCAGGATTAAACCCGGAGAAATTAAAATCTCCACCATTTTCCAATATGAGCAGTTTAACTCCTCCAGCACTAAAGCATACAATACCAAGGCCTTTCTTATGGCGACTAAACTGCCTTCTACGATATTGGACAAAGCCGGTGAACCTCAAATATTGGCATTTGTAATCTCGTTAGACAGGATCATCGCAAAATTTATTTCCCACATTAAATCCGGTAAATCCGGTTATGCCTATTTATTGGATGGAAAAGGAACCTTGCTCTACCACCCTGAACACCCTGAAATGATCAATCGATCTATAATCCACGTCAAGGATGAATGTTTTGGCTGCCATATTTCTTTTGAGATGGAACGGAAGATGGCCAGCAGCAAATATGCCGACAATGGCCGCTATTTAGCGGCTACTAAAAAGGACAAATTGGTTGCCTATTCGCCCATCAAAATTGGTCAACACACCTGGACGATTGTTATATCCGCCCCTTTTAGTGAAGTTATTCAACTGGTACGAAAAAGCTTCTACCAGATATTGTTTTTCTCCCTGGTGGTAATTAGTGGTTTATTAATAACCACATTTTTCATCTTTCGCATAAATAAAGAACGGATGCAGGCTGAAAACCGGGCCTTATATACCGACAAATTGGAAAAGGAAGTGGAATCCCAAACCCTGGAAATAAAACGAGAAAAACAGAAGCTGGATAATATTGTAAGTACTATTGGCGCTGAGCTTGCCGTGATAGACAAAGATTTCCGCATACTATGGGCTAATAATAAGGTAACCCAGCGAGTCGGTTCTTTAAAAAGTATTATCGATACTCATTGCTACGAAACCTGTTACCAGTATCAGGATGTCTGTGATAACTGTACGGCAATTAATACCTTTACGCATAATAGGGTTGAGCAACACGAGTTGCGGCTCGAAAATAATGGGCAGGTTCATTATCATCAAATTACCACTACTCCTATCATTGATCATAATGGCGAGGTAATTCAAATATTAGAATTGACCCAGGATATTACTACTCAGAAAAAACAAGAGCAAATTCTGGTCGATTCCGAGAAAATGTCGGCAGTGGGTCAGATTGCGGTGGGCTTGGCTCACGACTTAGGTAATC
>JAJRUU010000293.1 GCA_024277605.1 bacterium | reverse complement strand
TTTGATGATGCATACCCCGCCGGATATTCACCCTGATGATTGGGATATTCAAGGCTTGGAAGAGGATTTAATCCGTCGATTGTCGGTTGGACTGCCGCTTAAGAATGAACAAATTGTAGAACTTAATTACGACGAATTGCGGGAAAAATTGCTTTCGGTTATTAAGGGAGCCTACGATTATAAAGAGCGCCAGATGGGGGCGTCGATGATGCGCCACCTGGAGAAGATTATTATGCTTCAGATAATCGACAGCATGTGGAAAGATCACCTGTATGCTATGGATCAGATGAAAGAGGGCATCGGCTTGCGGGGCTACGGTCAAAAAGATCCGTTGATGGAGTATAAACGTGAAGGCTTTGATATGTTCACCCAGATGGTTGAACGGATGAAAGAGGAGATCGTAAAGTATGTATTCAGAGTGCAAGCGGTTGAAGAAGAAGAGCGGCGCGAGGAAAAGCGACGCGAACAGGTGATGTCACAGATCAAAGAACGCTCTCATACTCCTGAACGGCGTATGGCAGACAAAGTCGGCCGGAATGATCCCTGACCCTGCGGTAGTGGTAAAAAGTATAAAAAATGCTGCGGTAAGTAAGAAGGAATTATTTCTGTGACATATGAGTCTTTGTATATGAAGCACTGAATGCCGGAATAAATTGCAATTCGGTTTTGGGGTTGATATACTATAGTACAGTGAGCCGGATTTTATTAAAGCCCATGGAAAGCTGAGATATATTATGCTTAAAAATATATTGTGTTGGGGGTTGATGCTGGGATTTTTACTCGGCGGCGGTTATCCGGTTTTGGCTAAGGAAATTATTGTCCCTAGAGACTATGACAGGATTCAAGATGCAATCGATGCGGCGGTGGCCGGGGATAAGGTAAAGGTGTTAGCGGGTATTTATTCAGAAGTGGTGACCATGCGGGCCGGAGTGGATTTACTAGGCGAGGGAGCGGATACGACTACTATCGTTTCGCTTGCTGAAGGGCCGCCTGGGCCGGTGATCACCACCGCCGATGACAGCACGCTGGATGGGTTTACCATCACAGGCGCCCATGGTCGGCCGGGGCATGCCGTCTATTGCAAGAACACCTCTCCCCGGATTTCCAATTGCATTGTTCGTGATAATGATTATACCGGTATTGGGGCGCACAATGCTAAGGCCCGGCCCATTATTGAAAATAACCGCGTTCACAACAATGGTGGTCCTGGGATTGCCTGTAACTATGGAGCTGCCGCCACCATTATCGGTAACGAAATCTTTGCCAATACCCGTGCCGGTATCGGCAATGTGGGTTCAGCTACGCTGATCAAGGGTAATCGTATCTACGCCAACGGCCTGGCCGGTATTGGCGCCATTAGTTGCAGCTCTATGATAATTGAAGGCAATGATGTGCATGATAACTCCGGGGTTGAAATAGCGGTGTTATCGGTTAAGGGGGCCGATATCGAGGTGGAAGCCGTCATTGAGAATAACACCATTGCCGGTAGTAACGGCCCGCCTACAATTATTTGTGAGAACACCTCCCCCCGTATCAGCAATAACATTATCACCAACCGGGGAGCGACTTGCGTTATGATTATTGCCGCCGCTCCACAGATTCTGGGTAATAATATTTCAACCGACGGGCCGGCCGGTATATACATCAAAACAGGTTCCGCCCCTATCGTTGAAGGTAACAGTATTCTGGGTGGCGGCCGTCGTGGTATTGTCGGGGATACCGCCCTGGCAATTATTCAGAACAACAACGTATTGGACACATCCATAACGAAAATGCCGGGTGAGAAACCTGCTGCGAAAGAAGAGGAAGACAGCTGGTTCTAATTTGAGCATAATGTAATCTTCCTTAAATAAACGACGTAATGAAAATTTATTTTAAATTTATGCTAAGCATCAGCCTTTTGACAGGGCTTTTTTTAATTCCGGCTACGCATGCGGCAGCGAGAGTCATGCATGTGCCCAATGAATATGAAACCATTCCCCAGGCGCTTAGTGTGAGTCAATCGGGTGATACAATCAAGCTGGCTGCTGGAACCTATGCAGAAGCTATTGAACTTATGCCTGGAGTAACTCTATCTGGAAATGATCCCAAAACCACAGTAATTACCGGTTCTCCCTATGCGCTTAAATCTATAATCACACTATTTGATAAGAGTGTCCTGGAGGGAGTAACCATAAAGGGAGCTACTACCGGGGTTAAGGGGGCGGTGTACGTTGCCGCTGGATCTCCCCGCATATCTAATTGCATTATTACCGAGAATCAAGTTCCGGCCATCTTTGTTGAACAAAACACCTCACCCACCATTGAACACAACAAAATTTTTAAAAACGCCAGATCAGCAATAGAAGTTACTTATGCCGCCCCCAATATTTCAGCTAATCAAATGTATGACAATCGAGGGTTCGGTATATTGGTCAGCGGTGCATTAGAGATCATAGAAAGCAGCGTTACTGGCTCTTCTACCCCCGGGAATACTAAAGAAAAACAAGCAACGATTATCGGTAATACCATAGAAAACAATAAGGGTGGGGCAATAATGTGTCAGGGAAGTTCTCCCCTTATTGTAGAAAATACGATTGGCAACCAACGGGGACGTTCTATCATATTGGTTAAGTCAGATGCGGTCATCAAGAAGAATGAAATAACTAGCGGCGGTCCCCCGGCAATTTACATTGAATCCGGTAATCCCATCATTGAGGAAAATAATATTAACGGAGTGATGCGCTTTCCGATTTGGGGGAAAGTAAACACGGAAGCATTAAAAACAATATTGTAAAAACAATGCGGGATACTATGTTTGAGGCAAAAGATAAAAAAGAGGCAAAATCTAATCCGTCAGAATCTTAAGCCCCATAAAATAATGCACTACATATTCCAGCGGAGTGCATTCTACCAACCCATCCAACCAGTCTAAGCCATATTTATTCAGAAAATAAAACAGATTCAAACGCCGCTCTTGTAAACCTTGTCCGGGAAATAAATAGTTTTTAGCCCGGTTGAGCTGAGCGGTCAGTGCTGAATTCTGCTTTTTATAGAGCTGGATGGTTTTTGTTTCCAGCTGGTTCAGCTGCCAGCCGATTTTTCCCATAGCCGTTTCAATGGCGGCGGCCAAAGACTGGTCTTGATTTGAGGCTTCATTTCTTAGATGCCGGAGCGGCTCCAGGACATCGTGCCTGGTTTGTTCCCACAGGGCGGCCGAGGCCAGCTGGTTCTTTTGCCGGGTAAGCTCGTTCATTATCTGTCCCACCGCCGCTTGAAGCATAATCGGCGAAAGGCTGTATTTCCCTAAAATCTTTTCGATTCGGGCTTCTACGATACTCAAGCTGGTGCGCGGCCATATAAGCGGCATGTCTACCTGTAAGTGCTTATATACGGCCTTAAGTTGAGGGAAATAGGCGATTTCACCGGGTCCGGCTACATAAGCTGCGGTATGAAACATATAATCAGCCATGATGGGGCGCAATACTACACTGGGGCTGAAACGCTCCGGCTCCTGCTTGAGCATCTAACCTAACTCATCGGGCAAATAGTGGGCATTAGTGGTATAAAACCGCCCATCGGAGAAACTGACCGGCTGTCGTTTCTGCCCTTCGAACAAAAAGAAAGAACAGCTTTGGGGAGCACGCTTAAGTTGCGGCTTATAGCCCCTTTGCTGTAACTCATCTCCGGCTGAGTTTACTAACTGTGATGGAATTAAGGGGTTCTTAAGCGCTTGTTCTAATACGGGAGCCATCAACTGCCGGATGGGGGGTTGATTGGGGTCTATCATCAGCAGGCCATACTTTCCAAGTAATGTAAGCATTAAGCGGGAAAACCACTCCCCCCAGGTGTTTGAAGCCTCCCAGCTGTTTTGTATTAACCGCTTACAGTCAGACTTAAAATCGGTATCGGGTAAGACATTATCCAGCCAACCCCACAACTCATCCCAGCCGCCTAAGGGGATATGGCCTACCGCCTGGCCCTGATATTCCTGGGCTGCTTTAAACTCAAAATAGTGCCACACATCCTCCCGGTTCAGCATATAAAGCTGGTTTACCTCTGGTAAATCGTGATCCTCAGCCGCATTCCAGAATACCGGCACACAGGGGCAATTGTAGGTCTTTGCTATACGCTGCGCCAGCCGGATGCAGCTTATGGCCTTATAAATGGTATATAAAGGCCCTGTAAGTAACCCCGGCTGCTGCCCGGTCATTACTACCAACGCTCCATCAGCCAATTTGTTTATATTATCGAGCGTGGACTGGGAGGCGCCCATTTGGGTGTTATAATTCATCAAATGTGCGGCTAATTTTTCCCGTTCAGGGGGTGGCTGGCTTTTAAGCTGATTTACTCTATCTTCCAGTTGTCTGGGCATGTAGGCAAAATACGGGCTTATTTGGGCGGATTCCTCACCGTAATCGACAAAGATGCTTGGTAAGGAAGAAATAGTGTGTAATTTGACTTGGCTGTACGGGCTAAACTGAATAATAGCCTTTCTCCTTATGCTTTGGTTAATTAATGGGGCTGTTTATATCTATAATCGATGGTCTCGTAAAAAGTCGTCATTCCCGCGAAAGCGGGAATCCATCCTGATTTTAACTATCGGAAAATACTGGATTCCCGTTTACACGGGAATGACAATAATCTGTGTTTTCCGACTTTTTACGAGACCATCATAATTGTCATTCTGAATGAAGCGAAGCGGAGTGAAGAATCTTATAAAAGAGCGTTTTTTTCTCAATGAGATTCTTCTCTAACGCTCAGAATGACAAGACGAAGGACTCAGGATGACAGAATAACAAGCATTGTCCTGTATAAACTAACAGGCCTTGCCCGTGCCTGTTAGCGCTCCACTCTTATGGTATAGGTTATTTTTTCCTCTCCACTGGCGGCTATTTTCACTATAGCTTCAGCGGTGCGAGCATCCTTTTTGGTAAAGGGCACGCTGGCCTCAGTTATCCTCCAGTCGCCGGAAAAATGATCTTGTATGGTGACCTTAACCGGTATTGATTTATGATTACGCAAGGTTACCTGATATTTTGTCTGATAGGCGGTTTGCCCCAGCTTTGTATATTCAAGCTGCACGTACTCCCCCACTATATCATGAACCTCCCCCAAGGTTATTTTTATCTCTTCGCCTTCCGGGGTGTGGGATAACCTGTCTTCACCGATTAATTGCAGCGCTTGTTCAGCGTCTGCCTTAAATACCCTTATCCTCCCTTGAGGTAAACTCATTCCCAGATTGTCCGCTTTCTGATTGACAAATTTAAGCATTGCCTTTACCGGTATTTTGTTTTTCTGCTGATTCGCACGTCGATATTGGATGGAAGAGGCTTGGTTTTCCAGTACATATATTTTTTTGGCTGGGACGCTTGCTGCTTGCATCAGCCTTATTTGCTTGGTCTGGTTATCCGGCAAACTGCTCAGCCCAGCTAAAGTATAGAGCTGATATTCAGATAAGGCTTGTTCTTTTAAAGGAGCCGCCGCCGCTCTTTGCATAAGCATATTCCCCCGCATTGGCCGCACAGTATTGGAATAGCGCTGGAGTTTCCCGGCCAGCAACTTAATGCTGGCATCTTCGTAAGCGGCGCCGCTCTGATTATCAATCGACACCCAACCTTCCAGACTTAATGAGCCTTCATCCGGCGCCACTATCGCCAGATATTCGGCGCTCCAACTCAATCCCCCGGTCAGATAAGTGATCCGGCAGCGCGCTTTGATTGCCTGCTCTGCTTTAAGCAGCCACGAAAACTGAGGCTCGGTTGTCAGGCCTTCCGGCAGACTATTTACTACCACCCTGCCGGGATGTCCTAAGTGCAGCTGGTTATCGATCCGGTATACGTTGGGGTCGCCAACGCCAAGCAACGTCGCCGGGGTTATCTTCTCCTTAATCTGCCCCTCGATCTTCTCATGCAGCTCTATGGATTGCCCGATATATTTTTGCAGCAGCGTTTTAGCGTTTACTACATCGTATTTAAAATTATGCTCCAGAATTTTTATCTGCTCAGGCTGGGTCATAAATTGAAGCTGGGCAGAGGAGGGGTCAATGGCCTTAGGCACATCTTGTATGTTGACTTGATTTAAGCCGGGTTGAAGCCTGAGCGGGCGCACTTCAGATACCAGCCCCAGGTTCTGTTGATAAACGGTAAGCGCAAGTTCCTCTCGCTCTCCTTTCGTGCTGGTTAGGATGCTACCCGGTTGTTCTGCCGAAAGATGAGGGGTTAACCCCAAGCTTAAAGACCCACACAATAATACAGCCACAGCCAGCTTTAATCCAGAACGATCCCGCATAATGTATCTCCTAAAGAGCTGGAAAAGTAAAGGTTTATGGGTATCTTAAAAAAGGGGACCTGTCCCCTTATAGCGGTAAACCCTCCAACTTTAACAATTGTTCTTTTATATGACTACCGGCGCTATATCCCCCCAGTCGGCCGTCTGCTTTTACTACTCGGTGGCAGGGAATAATAATGGGTAATGGATTCAATGAATTAGCATGGCCTACCGCCCGATAGGCTTTGGGATGGCCGATTTGTTCTGCTACCCACTGATAGGGACGGGTTTCCCCATAGGGAATATCAGTCAGTTTCTTCCATACCTTGCGCTGAAAAGAAGCGGCTCCCTCAAAATCAAGCGTGCAATTTATTTCCTGGCTGCCGTATTCAAAGTAATCCGCAAATTTTTTCTTAAGCAACTTGAAAAAGCCTTCCGATCTTACCGCTTGACAACCATAGTGCCCGGCCAATTGTCGGGTAAATGTTTCCGCATCAACCCCGATACTAATCCGACACAGGCCGTGGCGGGTTGAAGCTAACCCCAGCGGGCCGATAGGGCTTTCCCAGATGGTATATATCAGCAGGGGATGGGCCATTTTTTCAGCTCTTCTAAGTAACTATAATTAGTCAGATCGTATTTAATAGGCGTAATGGATATTTTATTCTGCCGGATGATGTTCAGATCACAATCCATGTTCGGGTCGATTTTAATATCCTCACTCTCCAGCCAGTAATAGGTGCGCCCTTTAGGGTCATGGCGCTTAACAAACACATCCTTGAAGGTGAATCTTCCCTGACGGGCAATGCGTACTCCGCCTATTTTATCAGGAGTAACCGCCGGTATATTTACATTCAACAATGTCTCGGCGGGCAGACCGTTTTTATATACCAGTTGGGCCAGGCGCTTGATGAAGCCAGCGGCATAGCTGAAGTCCGCCAAAGCATCGTATGTGTCCAGCGAGACGGCAATTGAAGGAATCCCACGGATAACCCCCTCAGCGGCTGCTGAAACCGTGCCCGAATATATAATACAATCACCGGCGTTCATGCCCAGATTTATCCCCGAAATCACTAAATCCGGGGGATCGGGAAAAATCACCTTGATGCCTAATTTTACGCAATCAGCCGGTGTGCCGTTTACGCCATATCCAAACAGGTTTTTTTGTTTATGTACTTCGGTTACCCGCAATGGATTATAGATAGTGATGGCATGCCCCACCGCGCTCTGCTCCACCTCGGGAGCTACAACTTTAACCTCGGCTATACTCTTTAATTGACGATATAGGGCATCCAATCCAGGGGCATGAATTCCATCATCATTAGTAAGCAATATTCTCATAGGTCACGTTATCAAATTGTTAAAAATATTATAGGGATAAGGGAATGATAGGGAATATAACGCGGAAAATCAAGTAAAATGTTTTTGTCCTGAATGACCAGATTAAAGAATAATTGCGAGAAAATCTTTCATTGCAGCTATAAAGTCCTCCCCCACTTCACTCCAAAAACCGGGTTCAGGCTTGGGAGGCGGAGGAACATCTTCAGATGGCGTTTCAGAAAAAACCAGTTGATCCTGCTGTATCGCTACCATTTCGTCAGGCCTGGTTATTACGGACTCATGGCGGGCAATTATCCCTTCTGCTTGTTTATCTTTCCACTCTCTTGGCTTATTAGCATTTCTGGCTCTTCTTGTTGATCTTGCCGCTGAGGCATGGAGTTGAGAACTTAATCGGTTGATTCCATTTTGCCTGCGTTTTTGCCAGTATTCCGCTGAAAGCGTGAGTGGTTTTACTTTAGACTTAGATTTGTTTTTAGCGGCAGGCGGCTTTTTCGCATGCGCTGTTGATGCTATTTCCTTAGTCAATGCTGTTTTGTCTGTAGAGGGTAAATTATGCTTATATAGGCTGTTTGTTACATATAATGTACCAATCACAAATAGTGAGAGCAATGCTATGATAATAAAGGTACGTTGTACGCTAAATTTAGCTGAGCGAAACGCTAGTTTGAACAAGTAAAGTGAATTGGGTTGCTTCTTAAGCTCCATCGATTTTGGCCCTCAAAGTAGTATTAGCACTAAGCAGCCGCTTTGTCAAATCCAGCCAGTCACTGGCTGGACTAATTGTGCGCCGACCGTTAATAGCTTATGGGTGTCTTGAACCCGAATAATTCGGGTTTTGTTAACAGCAAAACCACATCTGCCTAATAATATTAACGGCTCTTCACAAGAATCTGTGGGCAAGTATTGGTTCCGGCAACTTGCCAAGAGTATGATACAAGGCAATTTTCAGGCAATCAGTTGTTCTGAAACCGAATGATTTTCTGATAGTCAAATTTGCTTTGAGGTTCATGCCCT
>JAJRUU010000292.1 GCA_024277605.1 bacterium | reverse complement strand
TTGGCGCAAGCCATAGCCGCACCGGTATTGCCGGCGCTGATCATGGCCTGAGCTTCACCTTCTTTAACCAGCAGGGCGCTCTTAAATAAGGATGAATCCCTCTTCCGTCGTAACACGATGCCTGGAGATTCATGCATGCCGACTACATCGGCAGCGGGAACCACCTGTAGCTTAAGCCCACTGGTATCATGTTTAGCTAGCTCTTGCTGGACAACCTCTTCGATGCCCACCAGACAGATTTCCAGATTATACTCCCTGGCGGCCCACACCGATCCCTCTACTACTGCTCCTGGGGCGTAATCCCCGCCCATGGCATCAACGGCAATTTTCATCTATTCTGGCGCTTCGAGTTTTATTATCTCTTGACCATTATAATAGCCACATGCCATACATATCCGGTGGGGAAGCTTTACTTCCTGACAATTGGGACAGGTGGAAACTTGGGGGGGGGGTCAGCTTTTTGTGGGTGCGGCGTTTGTCCCGCTGTGTTCTGGATACTTTTCTCTTTGGTAAAGCCATTTCGTAACTCCAAATAAAGGATAATTTAGCCGGATCTATTCATAAACTCAGACTAGATTCGCCAGACCTCTTGTGAGATAAGGTGCATGAGCCAATGTCCAATAAAGCTTTGTTTGCCCAAGGCGGCGGGAACAGGAAGCTGATAAATTTATAATTTTCAACTAAATGTTGATTCGCCCATAACAATACCCGAATTTTTCGGGTTGATAATATATCACAAATTGGTCATTTTTTTGACAAACAATGATAATAATGTCCATCCTTGATTTTGTCAAGCAAAATAGGACGAAATAGGGCGAAAAAATTAAAGGGAAGTGGAAGGTGGTAAAAAACAGGCCTAGGCTGATTTAAATATTTACATCAAATATGAATTATAAATAAAAAGTAGCGCCCATATATACGTTGCCCTAAAAGTCTCCTCACACACACAGCCGACAGAAAAAAACTGTCCCACTCTAAAATCCGGCTAAAAACACTTGACAAGCCTACCTTGATATTGTCTAATAACACCTCTATAACGATGTTCTATTTGAGTTTGACCCCGCCCAGTGTTAAGCGCTAACTGATTGAATTAATGTATAAATATATCCATATTTAGGTAATTCACGGTTGGGGTGTCGGGTAATTTTGACCTTAAAATAGATAGCTGTCATAAGCTTTAACGGGAGATGAGTAATGAAAATAATTGGTTAAAAGATAAATGTTATTACTAAAGTTATAGCGAAAGCGATTGAGGAGAGGGACCCCAAGCCCATTTTGCAGATGGCCAAAGAGCAGGTCGCGGGCGGCGCTGATTACCTGGATGTGAATATCGGGCCGGCCAGAAAGGGAGGTCCCGAAACTATGGAATGGCTGGTCAGGATTATCCAGCAGGAGGTGGATATGCCGCTGAGTCTGGATACCACCAATCATGAGGCGATCGAGGCCGGGCTTAAGGTGCACCGGGGTCGGGCGATTATAAACTCAACCTCTGCAGCCCGGGAAAGAATGGAGACCATGTTTCCGCTGGCCGCCAAATACGATGCGGATATTATCGGGCTGGCACTGGCTGGACGTGGGATGCCCGGCAGTACCGAGGAACGCTGTACCCTGGCGATGGATGTTATCGCCGGTGCGGCTGAGTTCGGGGTGAACCCTGAGAGCTTGTATTTAGACCCTATAGTCCTTGCGGTAAACGGGATGCAGGAATTTGCGATGCCGATTTTAGAAGCCATCGAGATGTTCTGCTCGCTCAATGAACCGCCGATGAAGACGGTTGTGGGGCTTTCCAATATATCTAACGGCGCGCCTGAGCATATGCGCGGTATTCTGAATCGCACTTATCTGGTGATGGCGATGCAGCGGGGACTGACTGCCGCTATCTGCGATCCCAATGAGGAACGCCTGATGGAAGTGGTAAATAAGGCTTCCGCCATGGGGAATAATATCGTTTTAGAAGATGTCCTAAATGAGGATGAGCTAAAAACCGTTGAAGTGCTTAAAGGCAATATCCTGTACTGTCATTCATATTTAGAGACTTAAATTTATTGAGTTATAAGAAAAAGGGGTTTCTAACCCCAATCCATAAGGAGAAACATTATGCCCTTTGCCATTCCCAAAGAGACGTACAACGGCAAGATTAATAGTGTAACCGTAGGTAAAGATGCAAACACAGTGAGCCTTGGTGGGATAAGTACCTATCCCTTCCTGGGGTTTGAGGGGCAGTCGCAGGCGAGTATTCCCATCGCTTTAGAAGTATGGAACAGCGCTCCTTTAGATTGGCCGTTGGCCCTAAATGAGTTGTATGGCGATGTGTATGCCGATCCGGTGAAATGGGCCTTAACCTGCCAGGATAAGTATAAGGCGGATATGATCGCCTTACGCCTGGCATCTACCCATCCCGATCAGGGGGATACATCACCTGAGGATGCGGCCCAGGTAGTAAAGCAGGTGTTGGAGGCCATCGAGGTTCCGCTGATTATCTTAGGCGCCAACCATATTGAAAAAGATGCCGAGGTGCTTAAGGCTTGCGCTGAGGCCGCTTCCGGCTATAACTGTCTGATCGGTAAGGCGCAGGAGAAAAACTATAAAACTATTGCCGCTGCCGCCATGGCGTACGGTCATTATGTGCTGGCGTTGTCCAATTTAGATATTAACCTGGCCAAGCAGTTGAATATTCTGCTCACCCAGATGGGTGTTAAGGAAGAAAGAATTGTGATGGATACTATGTCCTCATCTTTGGGCTATGGTTTGGAATATAGCTATTCGGTGATGGAGCGGGTGCGTATGGCGGCTCTAAAGCAGAACGATACCATGGTGCAGATGCCGATTATCTCCGATGTAGGTATTGAAGCCTGGAAGGCCAAGGAATCCAAGGTTGATGAGGCGGCCTGGGGCGATACCCACGCCCGCGGGATATTATGGGAAGCCACCACTGCGGTGGGCTTGCTTATGTCAGGCTCGGATGCACTGATTATGCGCCACCCGGAAGCTCTTAAGCAGGTGCGCAAGACAGTTGCTGACCTTACATCTGTAGAAGGCTAGGGATTTTTTCCCGGAAACATAAAATATAAAAGGAGTAAAGTATGGCACTTACCGGCATACAAATTTATAAACATTTACCCAAAACAAACTGTAAAGAGTGTGGTTTTCCTACCTGTCTGGCCTTTGCCATGAAGTTGTCCCAAAAACAAGTTGAGCTGGAGAAGTGCCCCTATGTGTCGGATGATGCTAAAGCGCTACTGGTGGAAGAATCGGCGCCTCCTATCCGCAAAGTGGTGATCGGCACTGGTGAGAAGCTGTTGGAAGTGGGCGAGGAAACGGTACTTTTCCGGCACGAGAAAACCTTTGTACACCCGCCGGGAATAACCTTGCTGGTTGAAGATACGCTGGGGACTGATGAGCTGCAAAAGCGGGTAAAACAGGCTCAGGCCGCCAGCTTTGAGCGGGTGGGACAGCAATTGTGCCTGGGGCTGATTATGGTACAAAATATCTCAAAGGATAAGGATAAATTTGTACAGACGATTGATGTTACTCAGCAAAACACTGATTTGCCGCTGGTTTTGGCCAGTTCAGATGCTGCGATTATGGAAGCTGCGTTAGAAAAAACGGCTGGGCTTAAACCACTTATATATGCGGCTACTGAGGATAATTATGAGGCCATGGCGGCTCTCGCCAAAAAGCATGCCTGTCCGCTTGCGGTTTGCCATTCCGGTGGGTTGGATAAGCTGACGGAGTTGGCTGATAAGGTCGTCGGCCAGGGAGTTAACGATTTGGTTCTTGATCCCGGTATCCATTCACTGGGAACTACCGTGGCCTACTTAACCCAGATCAGACGAGCGGCGCTTAAAAAATCGGCCAAGGGCTTAGGCTTTCCAGTGATGGTATTTGCCGGGCCGCAAGGAGTGGATGCTCAACAGGAAGTGCTGCGTGCCGGTGTTTATATAATGAAATATGCTGCCGTTATCGTGCTGCGATCGGCTGAGAATTGGCAGTTGCTGCCGCTTTTCACTTTAAAACAGAACATTTATACCGATCCGCAGCAACCGCTGCAGGTTGAGGAAAATGTATATAAGATCGGTGAACCCGATGAGAATTCCCCGATTTTAATCACCACCAACTTTTCACTGACCTATTTTATTGTAGCCGGTGAAATAGAAAACAGTAAAATGCCGGCCTGGCTGGTGATTGCCGATGTGGAGGGTATGAGCGTGCTTACCGCCTGGGCGGCGGATAAGTTTAATGCCGATAAGATTGCCAAGGTAGTTAATACCTGCGGCATCAAAGAGCAGGCCAGGAACCGTAATTTGATCCTGCCTGGTGCGGTGGCGGTACTTTACGGGGAAGTGGCTGAATTACTGCCTGAGTGGAAGGTTATGGTGGGCCCCCGGGAGGCCAGTAATTTGCCTAAATTCATGAAAGAACAATCTGTATAAGCTATTTTACCACCATTGCTTTCGGGAAAGTCCGCTGGGCTGAAAACGGGGGCGAGTATATGAGGGAAAGCACATTATGAGTGATACGAAAAACAAAGGTAACCAAGCACTGGAAATGCTGGATTTGGCTCGAGAAAAAGGCATATCGACTGCCCATTTGCGGACTGAATCCATGCGGCGCTGCCCCATTGGCATAAAAGGGGCCTGTTGCAAAAACTGCTTTATGGGGCCTTGTAATCTTTTTAAAAATGAGCAAGGTGTTTGCGGAGCTACTGTCGATACGGTAGCCGCGCGTAATTTTGCCCGTATGATTGCCGCTGGTTGTGCGGCGCATGTGGATCATGCCCGTGAAGTAGTTAACGTATTTATTGGCGCAGCCAAGGGTGAGCTTAAAAACTATAAAATTAAGGATGGAAAAAAACTGCACATGTTGGCCCAGGTCTATGGCATAAAAACCGAAGGCCGTGATAAGAACGAAATAGCGGTGGAGTTGGGTGAGCAGGTATTAGCTGAATTCGGCGAGCAGAACGGGGCGCCCAAGATGATACGCCGGGCACCTAAAAAACGCCAGCAATTATGGCAAGATAAGGATCTTACCCCACGCGGGGTGGATCGAGAAATTGTGGAGATGGTACACCGTACTACGGTGGGTACCGACCAGGATCCGATGAGCCTGCTGCTGCATGGTACGCGGACCGCAATTGCCAATGGCTGGGGTGGATCGATGATAGCTACCGAACTGCAAGATATTATGTTGGGTACGCCCAGCCCGGTTAAGGCTAAAGCCAACCTGGGGGTGCTGGAAGAGGAGCAGATAAATATTGTGGTTCACGGACATGACCCGTTGTTGGCGGAGATGATTGTGGAGGCGGTTCAGGATAAGGAACTCCAGGCGCAAGCCAAAGCCAAAGGCGCCAAGGGTATCAATATCGCCGGTATTTGTTGTACCGCTAATGAAGTGTTGTTGCGGCATGGAGTACCCATGGTGGGTAGTTTCACCCAGCAGGAGTTGGCGGTGCTTACCGGTGCAGTAGAGGTAATGGCGGTAGATATTCAATGTCTGATGCAATCGCTGACGACAGTGGCCCAGTGTTTTCATACCAAGATTATTACCACCTCCCCCAAGGCCAAAATAACCGGGGCTACTCATATGGAAATGGATGAGGAAAATGCACTGGAACAGGCCAAGGAGATTGTAAAGGTAGCTATTGATAATTTCCCGAACCGCAAGAAAGTTAATATCCCCAAAGGAGCGGTGGATTTAATAGTGGGCTTTTCGCATGAGACCATAGAATATATGCTGGGAGGCAGTTTCCGATCTTCTTACCGTCCATTGAATGATAATATTATAAATGGCCGAATTTTAGGAGTAGCCGGGGTGGTAGGCTGTAACCTGCCTCATTTAGAGGGTAAAGGGGTTACCAGTGATCTGGTTAAGGAGTTGATTGCCAATGACGTTTTGGTAGTCCAAACCGGTTGCGCCACATATGCCTGTGCCAATGAGAATTTACTGATTCCTGAGGCGGCATTGAAATATGCCGGGCCTGGCCTTGCTGAAGTATGTGAAGCGGTTGGCATCCCACCGGTACTTCATTCCGGCTCGTGTGTGGACAACTCCCGTATTTTAATCGCCTGTGCTGCAATGGTGGCTGAAGGTGGCCTGGGGGACGATCTCAGTGACTTACCGGTAGTCGGTTGTGCCCCTGAGTGGATGAGCGAGAAGGCGATTGCCATCGGCCAGTATTTTGTGGCCTCAGGTGTCCCGGTAGTCTTTGGTTCTGAGTCGCCGGTGAGCAACAGTGCCTGCGTAAGTGATTTACTTGGCAAAGGCTTTGAAGATATTACCGGCGGCAAATGGGTTTTTGAGCCTGACCCGCACAAAATGGCCCAGGTTATAATTGAGTATATTAAGATTAAACGCAAGGCCTTGGGTATCGAGCAGAAAAAAGAGCGGGTACTATACGATATGGAAATGCGGCGGCAGATGGGGTGTTAAAACAACTCTCATTGGTTGTGCTCCTATTATTGAACGTGGTATGTGTGGTTGGAGCCGAAACCTCACAAAAGTCCGGGGAGTCGCAGGATGAGATGTCAATGGCGCTCATTCCCGCAGGTGAATTCCTAATGGGTGAGGCAGCTTCCGGGGAAGAGCCTTCTGATGAGGCGCCGGTACATAAGGTCTATTTAGATGCCTTTTCTATCGATAAGCATGAAGTGACCAACGCCCAGTACGAAAAATTTGACCCACAGCACAAGCGCAGTAAATATTCAGTTTGCGATGATTGCCCGGTAACCAATGTTTCCTGGGAAGACGCCAGGGCCTATTGCACTCGGCAGGGCAAGCGGTTGCCTACTGAGGCGGAGTGGGAGAAGGCCGCTCGGGGACCTGAGGGTTATCGCTATGCTTATGGGGACACATACGATCAGAAACTAGCCCGCAGCGGCAGACCCTGGCCGGATGGAGCGCTGAAAGTGGGTGGTTATTCTCCAAATGGCTACGGGATATACGATATGACCGGCAATGTGTGGGAATGGTGCAGCGATTGGTATGCCGTTGACCACTATAGTGTAAGCCCGGCTAAAAACCCACCTGGTCCGGAGACCGGTGAGCGCCGGATTTTACGGGGTGGGGCCTGGAATAAAAAAGACAAATATTCCCGCACGGCCAACCGGCTTTGTGATGAACCGGTAATGCGCTTCCATGTTTTCGGCTTCAGGTGCGCTAAGGGGATGTAACCCAGGATGTCATTGAAGGGCTTAAAGCGGTAAAGGAGGGAAAGATATTGGCAAAAAATCCTGGAGAGAGGTCTTGAATGAGTTATAACCTGATTTTTACTGAACCTCTTTCTGGAGAAAGACTTTGTTAAAGCGATTAATTATAGTTTCAATCCTTGTTTTCATGGCATCTCCTCTTCCAGTTTATGGGAGTGCGACTTCATCAAAGCAGTTAGTAATTGATAATGTGAGGTATAAGCTATGGATTCCATTTCCAGAAGATGAGTTTGAAAGGCTTGTCAGTGAACATGTGCTTGATATTTTTGGCAATAATGCTATTTGGTTCAATCGAAAGCAAACAATTAAATCTCCAGCCGGGGTTGGTTCAATACCGGATGCTTTCGTAATTTCGTTCTCGGGAAAACAGCCCCAATGGTATGTGGTTGAAATTGAGTTAGCACCTCATTCCGTATATGGGCACATAGTTCCCCAGATAAATAAAATTATCAGTGCACTACTGTCCGGTTAATAATCGAATAAATTCAACTGGATACAACCAGATGTTTCAGTTTTTTGGTAATCACATTGCGTAAGTAGCTG
>JAJRUU010000291.1 GCA_024277605.1 bacterium | reverse complement strand
CTCCTTTCCACTCTAAGGTGGATAGATCATGGCATAAATCCCAGAGCAAATTGAAATCGAAAAAGTCTTTTTTGGGGTCAATCATCCTGATATACCTAATGTTTTTGTACCATTAAAATTTTTTTACCGGACAGTAGTGAGCAAATTTGCATCTTAATGTATGAGCATGAGAAATGAGATTGACCAGCTATTCATGTCACCATCGACCTGGAAACCAAATCAAGTAAGTATTTCCATGAAGCTTAGTTATTACTCATGATTTAAGGTTTTAATAGTTGCATGATTGGTGAAAATTTGCTAGGCTTACTCGCTCTTACTTAAACTTGATGGAGTCGTAAAAAGTCTGAAAACCGTCACTTTGTCATTCTGAGTGAAGCGAAGAATCTATTTTTTTCAATATAATACGAGACCCTTCACTATAGTTCAGGGTGACATGTGGGGACTTTTTACGACTCCATCAAACTTTCAATAGTAAAACCACATGCTATATATTTTGTCGGGAATACTGTTATTTAACCAGCGCGGCAATCGGATTTCCGGTTCAGCAGAATGGGGCTTAAACGTATATGAAGAATAACTACAAAATCGAGACAACAAGCGTCCTTGATGAGGTAGATTTTTCTTATGAAGGATCATTAGCGTCGAATATTAACCAGGACGATTTTTTGGATTCCCCACCAGGGTAATAGAACAAGCGGAAAGCAATCTACACGATCCTGGCTTGAAAAAAGTTGCTTATTTTTCCATGGAGTTCGGTTTGTCCCCCAGTTTTTATAATACCTTTATAAGCAAGGCTCCCTTAAACCCAATCAATAAAAAACATGATTTTACCGTTTTTTCCAATATGCGCGGCATGGACTATTTCCACTCAGTCAAACTCAATAGCCTGGTCGATCTTCCGATATATTCCGGTGGCTTGGGGGTATTGGCCGGGGACACGCTCAAGTCAGCCGCCGATCTGAAATATACCTTTCTGGCAGTGGGCATTCTATGGAACAAGGGATATATTCTGCAAAAAGCCTGTTACCATTTCGGTCAGGAAACAACGGAGTTCAACTGGGAACCGAAGCATTATCCCGGTTTAGTTCCACTTAAGAAAAGGATTGAGTTGTATATCGGCAAGGAACGGGTGATCTTGCGCCTGTGGAAGTATTATGTCTTCAGCCAGGATCGGCAACATGCAGTTCCCTTGATTTTGCTGGATTCCAATGTAGAAGGAAACAGCCCCACCAACCGGAAATTAACCGACCGACTATATAACAGTAAATCAGAATGGTGGAAGATAGTTCAGCGAAAGGTTCTTGGCGTTGGCGGAATCAGGGCCATTCAGGCGCTGGGATATGAAGTGGACACCTACCATCTGAATGAAGGCCATGCCGCCTTCGCTTTTGTGGAAATGGCCAAACAAGCGCCAGCCGACCGCTGGGAAGATATAAAAAGCCACTTTGCTTATACCTGCCATACCCCGGTGAAAGCCGGCCATGACAGATTGCCGGTTAGCGAATTAAAGAATGTACTCGACCCGCAAGAGCTGGGGATATCTCAACAATTGGGATCGGAAGAGGTCAATTCCAACACCGTAAACCTCACCCTGCTGGCGCTTAATGCCGCCCATAAAGCCAATGCGGTCAGCGAAAAGCACGAGGAGGTCACCAAGATTCAATTTCCGAATCATGTAAAAAAGATACGCGGAATAACCAACGGCATACATCACTTAACCTGGGTAGCGGATTCAATGGCCGAGCTTTTTGACCTCTATAATGAAGAATTGGGAGCTTGGCGGAAGAACCCGGAACAGCTTAAGAACATATTAAACTTAAAGAAAAACCAGCGCTTTAAAACCGATCTTTGGGAGGCTCACCAAGTAAACAAGCGCTCACTGGTAAAATGGCTTTCTCCCTGGCTTTTGGAAGAAAACGTTTTTACTATTGCCTGGGCAAGGCGGGCGGCTTCTTATAAACGCCCTGAATTACTGCTATATGACCTAACCCGCCTTGAGGAAATTGCTCGCAAGGTTGGCTGTCTACAGATTATCTTCGCCGGCAAAGCCCACCCCAAAGATCTGGCCGGCGCCCACAGCATCAAAAGTATCCTGGAGAAAATCGACTCCCTGTCAGGGAAACGGGATTACCTTAAGATACTCTATTTGGAAGATTACGACACCCATGTCGGCAAAAAATTGGTCTGCGGGGTGGATGCCTGGTTAAACAACCCGCTGCCCCCTTTTGAAGCCTCGGGAACCAGCGGCATGAAGGCCATCTTAAACGGAGTGCCCCAGCTTTCCACCCGTGATGGCTGGATAGCCGAAGCTGATGAGAATGTGGGCATTATCTTCGGCTATGTACCTGAAAAGGGAGAAATCGGTATGGAAACCAACTTCCGTGTTGAAGAAGATGCCAATTCTCTCTATAATGCCTTAGATGAAATGGCTCGTATATACAAAGAAGCGGCGGCAGGCGGATAAGGACAGGTCAACGGCAGATGGGTAAATATGATGATCCACTGTATCGCCGAAGCGGCTTTTTTTAACACCCACCGGATGGTTAAAGACTATAACCAATTCGTATGGGAACTCCCCACCCTACCCTGATATATATATCTATTGGATATATTTCAAGTCAAACTAATTTTCTTTGTTTAAAAACTTCGCATTCTTCACAAATATGATTATCGTGATTGACGTTACACATTGTATCTTCTACTTCCCAGCAATTCTTTTTTGATTTAAAAGCATTACATGAGGTTTCATGGTGAGATGCAAGGCAATTTTTTATTTCCCAGCATTTTTTCATCACTAACTCTCCAATATTAGGATAATTGGTTGTTTTCATCCTCTCAATCCATTCGCTGACCTATAAGTCTGTCGGACTTTGGATGATTATACCACAGCGTGTCGCTCCTTGGGAACCAGTCCCCTCGCTGAGTCGTGGACAGTTTTAGGTTAAAGGTTCCAGTAAGGGGAGCCAGACTGTTTTTAGTATTGTAT
>JAJRUU010000290.1 GCA_024277605.1 bacterium | reverse complement strand
GCCCCCGACGGATATCGCGGTGTAATAGTGTTGTCCTGTGTGGCCTTAGGGATGTTGTTGTTTGGCAGGTATTACCTGACGGGCTTGCACCTGTTTTTAGCCGGTTTCGTGGCTTTCTTTTTCAGGAATCCCAAACGGATAATCCCTGATATACCGGGGGCGGTGGTTTCCCCGGCGGACGGCAAGGTAGTTGTCATAAAGCAGACTCAAATTGACGGCATTGATGAACCATATACGCAGGTGAGTATCTTCCTGTCAATATTCAATGTGCATATTAATCGCTCACCCATAGCGGGTAGTGTAGAGGCGGTTACCTATACCCCGGGTAAGTTTAAGGCCGCATTCGTCGATAAAGCATCTTCCGATAATGAACATAACACCATAGCGCTGAACGGGGAGCAGGGCAAAGTCTTCGTTAAGCAGATAGCGGGGTTGATTGCTCGGCGTATTGTATGCTGGATTAAGCCGGGTGATCAGTTGGCCCGGGGGGATCGCTTTGGTTTGATTCGCTTTGGCTCACGGGTGGATCTGTTTCTGCCTGCCGATAAGGCGCAACTTAAAGTTAATATGGGAGATATGGTAAAGGGTGGAGCGAGTATTATCGCCCTGCTAAATAAGCCGGATAAGTGAGGATAAAAATGAGTATCCAAACCATGAACCCAAATCAGATCAGACAGGCGGGCTTGGAAGCTTTAATCAAAGTCCTGGTCCCCATGGGAATGGCTCGCTTCTTACAACAATTTGAAACCGGTTAGGGCGATTATGCTAACGCTTGCTGTTTAATTCAATAAGAGAAAGTATAAATGAAGATAATTTTTAGCGAACATGCTTTGTTTGAGATGAAGCGCAGGGGAATCGAACAGGAGTCGGTAAAAAAAGCGATTACTAACCCTCAACAAAAATTTCCGGTAAAGAATGGAAGAATTGTTGTACAAATCAAATACCATGATAATGCACAAGGCCATGATATGTTGTTAAGAGTTATGGGAGAGGAAACCGCAGCCTTTTTTGAGGTTGTCACGGTGTATAAAACCAGTAAAATCAAAAAATATTGGAGGATAAGCCAATGAAAATAATATACGATCCCCAAACAGATACTTTAAGTATTATTCTGAATGACAGCCCGATTATGGAAAGCGATGAGATCAAAGAGGGAATTATATTGGACTACGACAAAGACGGCAGGGTAGCCTCTATTGAAATGCTGGATGCCTCAGAAAATGTGGCTGAGCCGTTGGGTGTTTCTTATGAACTGAAAGAAATGGCAAGAGCTGTGTAGGGTGGCTTAAGCAAAGCGGAGCAGCCCAATGTACGCTTTAGTCGGATGAACCAAGGTAAGGGCAGGGGAAAAGGTGAGTAAGCGCCAAATCTAACGCTTCAGATCAAGACCTGACACCTATTTATGTTTGCCTGCGGATAAAGCCCAGCTTAAAGTTAATATGGAAGATAAGGTACAGGGCGGTGAAAGTATTGTCGCGGTTATAAAACATATCTGATAATATTGAATTAAAGGAGCGGTATCCATGAAAATTCATATTAAAAATATTGGGCCAATACTGCAAGCTGAATTCGAGCTTGGCGATCTGACGATTGTATGTGGAAATAATAATACCGGAAAAACCTATGCTACCTACGCACTATATGGATTTATCGCTTTTTGGCTAGAGGCGTTTTTAATAACTATTTCAGATGAATCAGTCAATCAACTTTTTTCTGAAGGCGCAACAAAATTAGATATACAAAAATTTGTTGATGAAGCCGAAACAATTCTTCGCAATGCCAGTCGTGATTACACGAAACGATTACCCGTGGTTTTTGCTTCCTCTGAAAGTAATTTTAAAAAGAGCGAATTCAAGGTAACACTTGGAGATTCGGATATAAAACCACGTATAGACTTTGAGCGAAACATTAGCTCCGCCAAAGCAAAGATTTTTAGTATTATCAAAAAACCAGACAAATCGCATGTTTCAGTTTCCCTTCTTGTAGACAAAGAAGAAGTTAAAATACCTGGACAAGTAGTAAGACGAGCAATTGGTGATGCGGTAAAGGAAATAGTTTTTGGCCACATTTTCCCGGATCATTTTATATCCAGTGCAGAGCGGACCGGGGCTGCTATTTTCCGCAAGGAACTGAACTTCGCCCGAAATCGTTTCATTGAACATATGGGTTCTATGGAGAAGAACCTTAATCCTTTTGAATTACTAAGCAAAGTTTACTCTGATTATGCGCTACCGGTAAAGCAAAATGTTGACTTTACGAGACAACTGGAAGATGTAGCAAAAAAAGAAAGCTTTATCGCAAAAGAACATTCAGATATTCTCAGTGATTTTTCCGATATCATTGGCGGGGAATACAAGGTCATACGGGAGGAGTTGTATTATATCCCTAAGGGCAAACATGGACTGCGGCTGACGATGGATGAGAGCTCCAGCGCCGTTAGGTCGCTTCTTGATATTGGTTTCTATCTACGTCATGTCGCCCGGAAAGGTGACCTGTTCATGATAGATGAACCGGAACTCAATCTTCATCCGGAAAACCAGCGCAGGGTCGCCCGATTGCTTGCTAGATTGGTTAATATTGGTATTAAAGTATTTATCACCACTCATAGCGATTATATTATCAAGGAATTGAATACGCTTATTATGCTGAATCACGACAAGCCGCACCTCAATGAAATCCGTGAAGCAGAGAAATACAATGCGGGGGAAATGATAAGCGCCGACAATGTTAAAGTTTATATAGCGGAAGAAACACTATTAAAGCTGGACGGCAAGTCAAAGAGGTCAAAATGTCTTACGCTTGTTCCGGCAGATATTGACAAAGAGCTTGGTATTGAAGCGCGCAGTTTCGATGTTACTATTAATGATATGAATCGTATTCAGGAGCTTATTATGTTTGGAGAGGAAAATTAATAATGGCAGACCTCTCCCCATTGAAAGAGTTGCTGGTTGATAAAATCCAAATTGATATAGCTGAAAAAAACGGCCGTAGATTTGCCAGACTTAAGGAGAACGACCCCTCTGCAAAACTTAAGAAAGTTGATATATATGATATACCACAAGGGTCGATACTTATTAAAGTGGACGAATATTGTACTTTGCCGGATACAATTTTTAAAGATAATGAAGGCCAAAGGAAGCGTTGCGATTATGTTTTGGTGTCCAGCATTAATGGTAATAATCTTATCCTGTTTATAGAGTTAAAATCAGCTAACATTCGTAAAGCCGATGTTGAGCGTCAGTTTAAGGGAGCAGAATGTATCATAGATTACTGCGATGCGGCACTCAATAGATTTCATAACCAGTCAGACCTTCTAAAAGGGCACAAAAAAAGATTTGTAATTTTTTACTATATACCACTCAACAAAAAACCGACAAGGCAAAAAATACTTAAAAGAAATGATGCTCCAGAAAATGCTTATCGTTATCCAAACCCTCAGTGTCCATCATTGAATAGTTTGGTAATGCTATGATTAGCAATTTATATAAGCGCTAAACGCAAACAATATAGGAATAAGTCATGATATTTAACCCCTTTTTGTTTTTTAACAGGTGATGAGCGATGGCTGAGGATTATTATAAAATATTAGGGGTAAGCAAAGATGCCAAAGATGCCGAGCTAAAGAAGGCTTTTCGCAAACTCGCATTAAAATACCACCCTGATAGAAATAAGGGCGACAAAGCGGCTGAGGAGCAATTCAAGAAGGTAAACGAGGCATATGCAGTGCTCAGCGACCCCAAAAAGCGCCAGCAGTATGACATGATTGGGGCGGACGGATTCAGCCAGCGGTTTAGCCAGGAGGATATTTTTCGCGGGGCTGACTTTGGTAATATATTTAGGGAATTTGGGGTTGGCGGCGGTGATGATATTTTAAGCCGGTTGTTCGGAGGCGGATTCAGTCAGCAGGGCGGCGGCGGAAGTTTCAAATTCACTACCGGAGCGGGTCAGGGACATACTTGCCAGCCAGGCAGTTGCAGCTCTAAGTCGCATTATTCAGGAGGAGCGCAGCAGCCGTCAGGCCAGGATATGGTATGTGATATGACCATCTCCTTTATGGAGGCGGCACAAGGCGGACAAAGATCGCTGACCCTGAAACACCAAGCCGGGCAGCAGCAGGTTAATGTGAAAATACCAGCCGGTATTAAAGATGGACAACGATTGCGGGTTTCCGGCAAGGGAATAGGAGCTGGTACCGGCAATATATATATAAAAATAAAAATCGCCCCGCATCCTGCATTTAGCCGTGAAGGGGATGATCTTTATGTAGAGAAAGAAGTGCTGCCCTCACAGGCATTACTGGGTGGTACTGTAGAAGTTCCCACTCTAAGCGGCACCAGGAAGTTAAAACTTCCCCAGGGAAGCTCTAGCGGCCGGAAGATACGACTAAAAGGGTGTGGAATAAAGCACTTAAAAGAAAGCGGCCATGGCGACCTCTATGTCAGGCTGGCTATAAAAGTACCAGCCAAACTTTCCGAGCGCCAGAGGAAACTGGCCCAAGATCTCGCCCAAGAGGGATTGTGACCCTTGTTTCGCTAAATCTGTGGCTCCCCCCCCCCCCAAGCAACCCTCCTACTAACGATTCTCTGTTTTTGTACTCCGTAAAAAGCTAACAAATACAATCAGAGCGTGATTATTTACGAGGCACATGGTTTTTGGCTACTGGATTAATACCAAGTTGCATTCAAAATGATACTAATTTCTCACTCGGGTAGGTCGGCCTTTAGGCCGACCAAAGAGCGGAGGGCTAAAGCCCGGGGGCTAAAGCCCTCCCTACCCATTTAGTATATGTTTGATTGCAACTTGGTAT
>JAJRUU010000289.1 GCA_024277605.1 bacterium | reverse complement strand
GCTGTATTAGTTTTGTTGTATAGGTACCTATAGCTCATCGATCTGAATGCCATAAGGGCAGGGCTTACCCTGGTAAAATACCCGGTCTTCCTTTAGCTGCAAATTTCCACGGGCAAATTCCAACACCGTTTTAGTAAGTAAAGGTAACTCACGCTTTACCCCCTGACGCCGGATTTCAGCAAACAGGGGTTGGGCCTCTCCCTCATCAGCCTTAATCTGCTCCAGCACCAGACGATCCATATCTAGGGCTATCCACAGATCATCAAAACCGTCACCACGAATGGGAAAGCTACAGTGAGCGATTGGCGGGCCTTCATCCAATTCCGGGGTCACCAGATGGATCATCACTCCGGCTTCATCAGCCTGCTGCTCGATAAGCTGCCAGATAACCTCCTGCCATGTGCCCTTAGGCCCACCGGGTTTCGCCGGATGCAGGTTGAGCATTGTATAAAAATCGCACAAGATACCGCTTACGATAAGCATATACCCTGCCAGTACGATAATACGGGGTTGATACGGGGCCAACAGCCTCAACACCTCCCGGTCATAATCCTCACGCCAGGTGGCCATAACTTCTGGATCATGTAATCCCTTTTTACGCATAGCCGGTTCGAATCCAGCCGATGAAAAACAAGCCAGCTCCAGCCCCAAATCCTTTACCAGTTTGAAAAACTCATCGCTTTCGGCCGACTCCCCCGGTTCCTGGTTAGAGAATACAAAATGTATATGGGCGGGCAGTTTACTTTCGGCAAGGGCGTTATGGACGCTAAGCAGTAACTCCCGTGCTGCCGCATCCCGGCCACTGGAAAACCAACCTATTTCATACATGTTACAGCTCCTGTATAGTTTGAGATAAAAAATCCTTGTCCGGATAGCTTTTGCGCCCCACGCCCATCATGCTTTGGATGGCCGCCTTATGCCCCAACAGGGTACATTTCTTTAACTTGAGACCATTAAATAACCCGGCGATAAAGCCAGCGGCGAATACATCTCCGGCCCCGGTTTTATCCACCGCCGAAACCTTTTCTACCGGCAGCTCAAATTCCTCTTTGCCGGATAACACATAGGCCCCCTTTTCTCCCCGTTTACAAATTATTATCTCTACCCCCAGGGCCAGAATCTGCTTTGTCCCGGCTTTGTATTTTTTGCCGGTTAACAGCTCTATTTCCTTATCGGTAATAAACAACAGCCGACAGCGGCCAAGCAGTTCTTCTAAGGCCAAAAGCCCCCTGCGGGCATAAAGCTCACCCGGATCAAGCGCCAGATCTATTGATGGGCTAAGTTTACGGGCAATCTGCGTTTGCAGTTGTAATTGCTTATCGCTCACAAAGGAGCTGAAATACAGCAAGCGAGCCTGCTTCAGGTAATCCGGTTTTACGTCGGAAAGCGCCAGTTTATCATTACAGCCGGGGTTAATCAGGGTACAACGTTCACCCTCAGCATTAAGCAGCGAAAGGCAGTGTCCGCTACGTTTATCGGTTACCAGCCCCCGCTTATCAACCCCTTTCAATCTCATCCTTATATTTCTACCGGCCTCATCAGCCCCCAGCTTACCCACATAGCCGCAGCTGATACCCATGCGTGACAGCGCTACCACCGTATTGGCGGCCTGCCCCCCCCCGCTTTTGCCCACCAATGTGCCGATTTGCTTTATAATTCCAAAGAGGTGTTGAAATTCCGAATCATTCAGCGCCAGTTCACTACCGGGGTGAATAAAATTGGCTAATTTTTTATTTAAGCGCGGCCATTCCAGACGGTAGACCTGATCCAGATTCAGCGCTCCCAAACCGATTACATCTAATGCCACTAGTCGCCCGCCTTTCTTTTTTATTTTAACTATAGGGAACTTTTGTAATTGCGCTCGCCCTGAAATCTAAGCCCCGCCTCCCTCCGCAAGGGTCATAGACCCAAGGGTCATAGACCCACGGAGGGCAGGGGCGCTTGTTAGCTTTAACGGCTTATCACATAATTAATCCAGCCTCCGGCTGGTTGGGAGTAAAACTCAATTGGTCGCCTGCCGCATCTGCCTTGATTTTATCCCCGTCTTTAATATCGCCCTTGATCAGCAATTTTGCCAGAGGATTTTCGATATAATTCTGGATAGCACGTTTTAATGGCCTTGCGCCATAACTGGGATCATGCCCCACCCGGGCTAGAAATTCATGAGCGGCTTTGGTCAGTTCAAGTTCAATCTTTTTATCAAACAACCGTTTTTGCAAACGTTGCAACTGAATGTCTACAATTCGCTCCAGTTGTTTTTCCGATAAGGCGTGGAATACCACCATCTCATCCACCCGATTTAAAAATTCGGGCTTAAAATGTTGCTTCAGGGTTCCCAATACCAACTCCTTCATCTTGCGGTAGGCCTCCGGCGAGGTTTCCCGGTAATCCAAAATATACTGGCTGCCGACATTTGAGGTCATGATTACCACCGTATTTTTAAAATTTACCGTGCGCCCATGAGAGTCGGTCAACCGGCCGTCATCTAAGATTTGCAACAGCACATTGAATACGTCCTGATGCGCCTTTTCGATCTCGTCAAACAGGATCACCGCATATGGTTTACGCCGCACCGCCTCCGTCAGTTGCCCGCCTTCCTCAAAGCCTACATACCCGGGAGGGGCGCCGATAAGCCGGGCCACGGTATGCCTTTCCATGTATTCCGACATATCGATACGGATCATATTCTGCTCATCGTCAAACAAAAACTCAGCCAAAGTGCGGGCTAATTCTGTTTTCCCCACTCCACTGGGGCCCATAAAGATAAAACTGCCGATAGGTTTTTGCGGGTCCTTTAAACCGGAGCGAGAACGAATCACCGCATTCGCCACCGCCGCAACAGCCTCATCCTGACCCACCACCCGCTGGTGCAGATGCTCCTCTAGGTGCAGCAGCTTATCTATTTCGCCCTCCAATAACTTGGTTATCGGAATACCCGTCCAGCGGCTGACCACCTGGGCAATGTCTTCCTCATCCACTTCTTCCTTGAGCAACTGATCCTGGTTTTCACGGGCTTTTAGCTTTTCGTCTAATTCACTTAACTGCTTCTCCAACTGAGGCAGTCGTCCGTATTGCAGCTCGGCGGCTTTGTTCAAGTCACCCTGGCGTTGGGACTGTTCCACCTGATGACGGACGGCTTCAATATCTTCTTTGAGTTTACTAAGTTGCGTAATGCCTTCCTTTTCCAATTGCCACTGTGCTTGCAGCCCATCCGCCTTGGATTTTAAGTTGGCCAGCTCTTTTTCCAGTTTTTTGAGCCGTTCGCGGGAAGGGGCATCCTTCTCCTTTTTTAACGCCTGACGTTCTATTTCAAGCTGCATCACCCGGCGGGTAACCTCATCTAATTCAGCGGGCATGCTGTCAATCTCGGTACGCAAGCGGGCGCCCGCCTCATCTATCAGGTCAATGGCCTTATCAGGCAGGAAGCGGTCGGAGATATAGCGCTGAGAAAGAGTGGCGGCTGATACCAAAGCGGCGTCTTTGATGCGCACCTTATGATGCACCTCATAGCGCTCCTTTAAACCCCGCAAGATGGAAATTGTATCCTCAACAGAGGGCTGATCTACCACTACCGGCTGGAAGCGGCGTTCCAGAGCGGCATCCTTTTCTATGTGTTGCCGGTATTCATTTAAAGTAGTTGCCCCGATGCAATGTAATTCCCCCCGGGCCAACATCGGTTTCAGCAGGTTTGAGGCATCCATGGAACCTTCCGCCCGCCCGGCTCCCACTACATTGTGCAGCTCATCTATGAACATGATTACCTTGCCGCCCGATTCCTGAACTTCCTTAAGTACCGCTTTTAAGCGTTCCTCAAATTCACCCCTGAATTTAGCGCCCGCTATTAAAGCGCCCATATCCAGCGTATTAATACGCTTATCCTTTAGTCCTTCGGGGATATCCCCGCGCACAATCCTTTGGGCCAGCCCTTCTACAATGGCGGTTTTACCCACCCCCGGTTCGCCGATTAATACCGGATTATTCTTGGTGCGCCGGGAAAGTACCTGCACTATGCGCCGGATTTCCTCATCCCGCCCGATTACCGGGTCTAATTTGCCCTGTTCGGCTGCCTGGGTAAGGTCACGTCCATAGCGCTCGAGTGCCTGGTAGGTGACTTCCGGGTTGGGGGTGGTCACCCTTTGTGTTCCGCGCACCTGGGCCAGCGCTTTTAAAAAACCATCGCGGGTTATACCCAATCCTTTGAGCATTTGGCTGAGCGGATCGGCGCGATCCTCAGCCAGCATAGCCAATACCAGGTGTTCTACACCCACGTATTCATCCTTAAGTTTTTTGGCTTCTTCTTCGGCCCCCAGCAGTTGACGATTTAAGCGATTGTTGATGTATATCTGTTGAGATTCCGCTCCCGGGCCGGAAACCTTGGGTATGCGCTGGAGTGCCTGATTAAGCTTACTCCGCACATCTGTGGCTGCTACCCCCATTTTCTCAAAGATATTGGCAGTTAAGCCGTTAGTCTGGTCCAGCAGCGCCAACAGCAGGTGTTCTGAATCGATATTTTGATGATGCGCCTTTAATGCCAGCCCTTGGGCGATGTTTATCGCAGCTTGAGCCTTTTCAGTAAAACGGTTAAAATCCACCATAGGATTATACCTCAAATCAAAGATAATAGGTTTTAATGGTAAGTGATAATGACGTAATTATTTTAGCATAAATTTTAATTTCAATACACCCGAAAAATTCGGGCAGGCACAGCCTGCTTCTTCAGGACGTTGGCTCATAAGCCTTATCTCGCAAGGGGTGTCTTGCAAACCCAGGCTGAATTTATGAATAGATCGGGGTAGGGGAGGCCCTCGTGGCCTCCCGATATTCGGGCGGGGACAGGGTCAATGACCCTCGCCCCGCCACTACATTAACTAATTGTATTTCCAATTGTTATACGAATTACGACAATAAAAGTGTCCACGACTCAGTTTGACATCAGCTTGATTTTATGAGTGCAGTGTGATAGGTTCATCATAGTTTTAGCTTTCCCTTTGAAAACACTTGAGGGCCGCAAAAGTGTACGGAAAAAAATTACTGATGAAGGGCAACGATGCCTTGGCCGAGGCTGCCATTGCTGCCGGTTGTCTTTACTATTTTGGTTATCCCATCACCCCCCAGAATGAAATCCCGGCTTATATGTCCCGGCGCATGCCTCAAGTGGGCGGGGTGTTTCTCCAGTCAGAGAGTGAACTTGCGGCTATCAACATGGTCTTTGGCGCTGCCGCCGCCGGGGTACGGGCGATGACCTCTTCCTCCAGTCCCGGTATCAGCTTAAAGCAGGAAGGTATCTCCTACCTGGCGGGAGCCGAATTGCCAGCGGTAATTGTCAATATTGCTCGTGGCGGCCCGGGTTTGGGCAATATATCCCCATCTCAGGCGGACTATTTTCAATCCACCAGGGGTGGGGGGCATGGAGATTATAATATGCTGGTATTTGCCCCGGCATCAGTGCAAGAGACGGTTGATTTAACCATGTTGTCTTTCGAGCTGGCCGATAAATACCGCAATCCGGTTTTGATTTTATCAGATGGGCTATTGGGCCAGATGCTGGAACCGGTCGTTATCAATCCACCAAAAGCTAAACCGCCTGACAAGCCCTGGGCGCTCAGCGGCGCTAAATCCAGGCCGGCCAATTGCATAAAATCCCTGTATTTGGGTGAAGGCGTCCTGGAGAAACATAACCTGCGTTTACAGCAAAAGTATAAATCCATGCAGCAAGAAGTATGCTGCGAGGAATTATACGTAAAAGACGCTCAATTGGTAATCGTAGCTTTTGGCACAGCAGCCCGGATTGCGAAATCTGCTGTTCGATCCGCCAGAAACAAAGGCCTGCCGGTGGGTCTAATCCGGCCCATAAGTTTATGGCCTTTTCCCAGTCAGCCTATTCTTAAGATGGCCGATCAAGGGGCTTCATTTCTGACCATTGAACTTAACTCAGGGCAAATGATCGAGGATGTGAAACTGGCAGTAAACGGTAAATCAAAGGTACACTTTTTTGGGCGGGCCGGTGGGGAGATACCCACCCCGGAAGAAATACTCGATCAGATAGAGCAATATTGTCCAAAACCGGTTGCCTCTCGATAAGCGCAAGTATATTAGTAATAATTCCCCACCCTGATCTATTCATAAATTCATACTGGGTTTGCCAGACACCCCTTGTGAGATAAGGTTTATGAGCCAACGTCCTGAAGAAGCAGGCTGTGCCTGCCCGAATTTTTCGGGCTACAAAGCAAGTCAATAGGATCATTCGATACATGCGCCTCTCTGATAAAAATTATTGCACGTTATCATCTCTCTCAAAGGTCTTCGGTATACTGCTTATTTGTCCGATGCTATGGTTTTGTGGCGCTAAAGTCAGCGATCCCCAGGCTACCGGAACCCGACCTCCGCTAGATAGCCAAATAGAGATTGAGGAATTATCCTCCAATAGTATGGGAGGAAGGCTTTTTCTTACCCAACAACAAAGTGGCTATAAACACAAACGCTGTGGGATGTGTCATTCAGTGGTGGACCGCGGCATACTACAACCGTTTGTGGAACAGAAAACCGATAGAATAAATCCCTTTACCGGTAAGCCATTCGAAAGGATAGAAGCCATATGTACTACTTGCCACAGTAGTTTACACCTGGCTCATCCAGTCGGAATTATCCCAAATCCGGAAAAAGTAGTACTGCCCCCCGAAGCAAAAGGATTTAAAGGGGAAGAAGACTGCCTGACTTGCATGAGCTGTCATGATTGGCATCCTACAAACAATAATTATAAGTATCTACGATGGCCGGTAACCGATGAGGAGGATTTAAATAGATTTTGTCTAAACTGCCACACGGGACAGGGAATAAAGGGCGAAGAAATGGTACGGGAATCCAACGCCCAGAAGGTATTCAGAATGACGGGGTTAGCTAATTCCTACCTCAAAAACTCAAAAGTGGAAAAAAACGACTACTTTAAGGGCTATCAGGGGGCTATTTTCAACTTAGCCAATTACACCCAAAAACAGACAAAAAAAGCCAAAAGCAACGAGATTGAAATCGCTAAAACCGGCTATCGTAAAACCGCTATGCTCCAAATCGATAGCGCTAAAGACAATAAGGAAAAACAAAAAACAACCGATTACCAGGCCCAACCCGAAAACCCGGAAAGCAGCCTCGAGTTGGCTAGAGATACTACGGCCCTAATGCAGGAAAGGGTGAAACGAAACTATGAAACCGGTCGGGCTTATAAGCGAGAAGGTGAGCTAAACAACGCCATAATCTACTTCAGAAGAGCTATCGAGGCAGGTCATGATTTCCCACAAATCTATTGTGAACTGGGAGAAATCTACGTACTAAAAGGCTGGCTTGACGAAGCAAAATCCATGTTTCAAAAAGCTATTGAGCTGGCCCCTGATTTTGCTCCGGTATATTTGGGCTTAAGCCGGCTCTATAAGGCCAATGGTGAATATTCACAGGCGGTGGAGGTATGCAAAACAGCTTTAAAGCTTAAACCCAATTACAGCCCCGCATATTATCAATTGGGCTTACTGTATAAACAAGACGGCAAGTTGGATAAAGCCCAACAAATGATTATGCAGGCCATCGACTCAAGCGACACGCCCTACCCTGCCGCCTATTATGAACTGGGACTGTTCTATAAGCAAACCGACCTGGCCAAAGCCCAGGAGTTGTTTAGCCTGACAATACAGCACACTGAGCATGCAGGGGCCTATTACGAGTTGGGAGAAATTCATAAACGAGCCGGAGATTTATCAAGCGCCATGGACATGTTCAGCCGGGCAGTCGCCGCTGGATCCAGTGATCCCAGACCCTATTACGAGCTGGCTTGCTTATACAAACAACAAGGGCTTATCGATGAGGCAATTACTGCATATACCCAGGCCACCAAAACAGATAAAAACTTTGCCTGTGCCTATTATCAACTTGGAGTCATATTTTTGGAAAATCAGCAATTAGCGGATGCCACTAAAATGCTGTCACAGGCCACTAAAATAAACCCTGATTATTATGAAGCATACTTCCAGTTGGCTAAGGCATATTATCAGCAGAAGAAATCATATAGGGCCATCAAGCTTTATGAAAAAACTATTGCCATTAAACAGGATTACGCTGAGGCCTTCTTTGAACTTGGTAAATGCTATCGCCAGCTAGGTAAATTAAACGACAGCATTGCCAACTTAAAACAAGTGATCGCCCTACGTCCCAAACATGCGCAGGCCCATTATTTATTGGGGGATCTCTATAAAGCTAAAGGCCGGAAAACCGAAGCTGAAAAGGAATTTCAGCTGGCAATAAAATTCAGCCAGCCGGCAGATGCTGCTCTATCTGAGTCAATTTCTCCATTAAATAAGATGATCGCTACGAATAAAATCGTGACCAGTCTGGATCCGGAAAACGTAGATGCATTTTATGACTTAGGGACAGCTTACATGGCGGTAGGCCAGCTGAAAGAAGCGGTAACCGCTTACCTGCGGGTTATAGAGCTAAAGCCGCAGCATTGGGAGGCTCATTACAATCTTGCGCTGGCTTACAAAATTCAAAATAACTGGATAGAGGCGACCAGCGCCATACAAAACGTTATCCGCATGAAGCCTGACCTCATCGATGCCCGCCATGCCTTGGCGGAAATCCTCCAGTACCAGGGGCGATGGGAACAAGCGATTCAGGAATTCAAACAAATTCTGTCCCATAAACCGGCAAGCATAACCTACCGCATAGCCCAGATATACTATGACCAATGGTTAGCTAATAAAAACAGAGATGCGCTGGTGCAAGCCAAAGAGTATTTTAACCAGGCCCTAAAACACAACCCCAAAAACATTGGGGCACGCAACAGCCTGCAACAGATAGAAAAGATACTTACAACAGAAGACGTTAGGGATGAGAGCAGTGACTAATCCCTGGCTAATAACACCTTAATATCATGTTCCAAAACATCTTTGCCGGTTAACCCCGGATATTTCTTGAAAATCTGCCATTTTCTATCCAAGATAATAGTGGTGGGAAATCCGACGATCCCCCCGAAACTATTACCTACGCTCCTATTACCTATCAGTATAGGATAGTTCATGGGGACTTTTTGCATAAAAGGAATTACATCCGCCGCCCCCCGATCATCAAAAGACACCCCCACTACCTCCACACCCCTACTTCGGTAATCTTCATATAGCTCATTTAAGTGGGGAATTTCCTTCCGGCAATACGTGCACCAGGTGGTCCAAAAGTTTAATATCGTGATCTTGCCTACAAATTCCTGAGAGCTGACCTTCCTCCCTCCCAAATCCTCTAACACAAAACCGGGAGCCATTGACGAATTACGATCTGAACCGTTTGTATCATCAGCGCCACAACTAAGCATAAGCGCCAACGAGGCCACTATCGCCAAGCCCGCAACAAACCGCAAACCGGCTCTATTTAATCTAAGCATATGAATTTCCCTTATACCCGAAAAATTCGGGTCTTGTTATGAGCAGATCGATATTTAGTTGAAAATTATAGATTTATCAGCTTCCTGTTCCTGCCGCCTCGGGCAAACAAAGTTTTATTGGACGTTGGCTCATAAACCTTATCTCACAATGGGTGTCTTGCAAACCCAGTCTGAATTTATGAATAGATCAGGTATACGTTCTATACAATAAAAAAATTGACCAACTGTTGGAATTTATTGATAAGCATTAAAAAGCCTACCAAAATTAAACAAACCCCTCCAACTCTCTCCACTAACAGCAAATGTTTTTTAACTCGATCAAACCACAGGAAAAAAGTGTTTATACTCAAGCCAGTCAATATAAAAGGCACTCCCAGCCCCAGTGAATAAGACCCCAAGAGCAGCATACCATAACCGATGGTTTCCTGCGTAGCGGCATAGGTGAGAATACTGGCTAAGATGGGGCCGATACAAGGGGTCCACCCCAGGGCAAACGCCATGCCTACCAGAAACGACCCTATAATTCCCGTGGGCTTGGATTTTAAGTGCAGCTTTTTTTCATAATCCAGCGCCTTTATTCTCCAGATATGACACAGATGAAAACCCATCAGGATGATAAAGACCCCGGCGACTTTACCCAATAGCGCTCTATTATCCAGCATAAAGCCACTCAGTGCGGTGGCCGATGCCCCCATAAGAACGAATATACAGGAAAACCCAGCTACAAACAATACGCAATTAATAAGGCTTCTCAAAAACTCTTTTTTTTTGACCAGCTCGCCGCTCTCCGAGCTTTTCTGTAACTCCTCGGCGGATACTCCCACAATAAAGGAGATATAGGCTGGTATCAAGGGTAATACACAGGGAGATAAAAAAGATAAAACACCCCCTATAAAAGCTGCCAACAGACCGACTTCGGGCATAGAAACTCCTTAATTTTTTCGTTTTAGTTTAACATATTCGTGAAATTTGTAAAGCAAAAATCAGGGCCTGTATTTTTTGGACTTGCCCAAGGGAGAAATCAGGACATTTATCCCTGTTTGTGCCAAACGTGCTGAATTTAAACGCTAGCGGGCGGAGAGGTAGGTGGGCATAAGTACGGGGCTAGGTGAAATTGGTGCAGAGATTGGGGGGGGATTTACTCACACCAACATTAAACACCATTATGCTAAGAGTCTTATCTCATACTTCCCAAACCCGAACATAGTCTGCTTCCCCAGGTGGGTATATTGCCCGAGGTGCAATAGCGGCAAATAAGGGGTTAGGTTACCGGATAGATCAGTCCGCCCCATAAATCCACCCAGTGTCATTTTGGTATCCTGCCGGTTTGACCAGCGCTCATATTCCTGCCAGTAGGTGTGGTTTTCCTCAAGCTGTACATCCTCAAGTTTGGTTAGCTCCCGGCGCGTTTGGCTAGCTTCTTTAGCCAGGTCGCAGAAGCGCTCATCATCCAAATTCCATGGGTTACAATGAAAATACGCCAGCATAAGTAATCGCCAGTACAAATGAGCGGCAAGTTGTGAAAAGCTTTTCAGCTTTGCCAGTTTTTTATCATCACCCCGCATTTCCTTAAAACGTACCGGGGTGAGAAATTCTATGGTCAGCTTCTGCGTATTGTTATCCGGTTTTACTGAAGCAGCCTCCCAATCAAATACTCTATAACCATCATGCAGTACATTTTCCCGTTTGGAGTATATAAGTTTCCCTCCGGCAGCATCATACGCCTCAATCAGTTCAAACCGGCCGCCCCGCATTTTTCCACCCCGCTCATGCGCACCCGCACCGATTCCGCTTTTACCGATTTCGGTAAACACGTATATCAGATATGGCAGATACTCCAGACCCTTGCCGATAAGTACCAGTCCAACTTCCATGATATCGCCCACCTGGAAGATACGTTGATCCGTCAATGGCGGTTCGATGATGATAGGTGCGGGTATGCGGGAGGTGTGCTTTAAAAATTGCGTCTCTTGCGGAAGGGGTGGAGAAAACAGGTAATTATACAGGCATTTGGATGCCAGCAGGCAATCCTTACAGTCGGCTACATCACGGTTAACGCAGATGATCTTCTTTAACCGCCAGCCAAGTACACCCCGAAAGGTAGAGCCTTTATATTCCGGCAAAACGATTTTTTCTGTAGCGCGCAGTTTCAGGACAAACCTGGCAAGTTGAATACTTTTAATCAGTCCAAAACTATCTATAATCTGCATCACGCAAAATTGTATTCTGTTAGTTGGTTTAAAAACTCTCTTGGATCAACGATTTTGCTTCCCTTAAAGCTTACCGCAGGGAAATGTTTTTTGTTGCCGGTAATAATAAAATCGGCTCCCCCCGCATGTGCACATTCCAAAAACATCTTATCGGCTGCATCTTTGATGGAGTCGTAAAAAGTCCCCACATGTCACCCTGAACGAAGTGAAGGGTCTCGTATTATATTGAAAAAAATAGATTCTTCGCTTCACTCAGAATGACAAAGTGACGGTTTTCAGACTTTTTACGACTCCTTCATCTTTAACTAAGTTGTTCGCCAGGGTACAGGGATCAACCCACAAAGCCTGACGTTGCAGCACTAAAAGCAAACGGTCGATATTTGCCCTGTTGAGTTTTTTGAATTTATCTCTAGGAGTCTTAAAGAAAGCCACCCCGTGGCTGGGGACAGGTCCCCTTTCTTCCATAAGCTAACGCTAGGCACTGTCGTTGCCCCACCGGGGAGCAAGCTCCCTTTCTTACACAAGTTAACGATAGCCTATAAGAAAGCCACCCCGTGGCTAATCCCTTCCATATCAGGTCTCAGATTCTCACGTTTGAAAATGGGAAAGCCTATAATTTAATATACTCAGCGTCGTAATCCCTTCTGTATCAGGTCTCAGATTCTCACCCAGTAGAATATGGCAGTAATCCAGTAATTGCAGCTGCGTCGTAATCCCTTCCATATCAGGTCTCAGATTCTCACCCGGTATTGTTGTTTCTGGTATTAAAGATGACAACAATATGGAGTCGTAATCCCTTCCATATCAGGTCTCAGATTCTCACTTATCTTTAACTATTCTAGGAGTCTGTCGGGCTTAAGTTGTCAAAAATAGTGAACAAGCCGCAATTAATAAATAAATCCGCAGACAAACGTTTTTTAATTATCAACCTGATACAAAAGTCGGTTTTTCCGGCAAACTTACGCTTAAATTTATC
>JAJRUU010000288.1 GCA_024277605.1 bacterium | reverse complement strand
CTTGAATCGATGGCGGCAACAAATACGGCGTCTCTCGATCAACTTGTATAAACTTTGCGCCCATTCCACCCCCTTATGGTATATGTTATTCACTACACCATTTTACCATACGTATGCTCCAAAGTCCGACAAACTCCTAGGTTTGAATTAATATTTCCGGCACAGGCTGTAAGCATAATTGTCAATGAGAGTAAGAAAACTATAATTTGTGTGCGCAGCATAATCTTTCCTCCTCTTAGCTCAGAATGGATTGACAGCTTGTATCTCTTTCACCTTTTTAAAATCACCTACATCTTCAGTAAGAATTGTTCCGATTCCATGTTGAAGCATACAGGCAGAGATGAGAGCATCCCAGAAGGGGATACGGTATTGCTCCACAAGCTGAATAGCCCGCAAAAATGTTAGCTCGTCTCTATCAATCACCTGCCATTGGGATGTATTCATGAGATAATTCACAATAGCTTTGGCTTTCGGCACAGGTATTGGCCGCTCCACCTTTTTCGTTACCACAAAAAAGAATTCGCAAAGATTTTGCAGGGTGGTTATGCCGCCTCCTTCATCCCAGAGTTCTTGGACAATATCCTTAGCAATGGCATGCTTTCTATCATCAGATAAGACATAGGCATGGACCAATATATTGGTATCAATCAATTTCCCCTCACCATTCATGAAGCTCTTCCCTTGTCTTATACAGCAACCTTCCTACCCTGGGCGCCTCTTCCATAAGTTCAGCCTGTTTTCTTATAACCTCCTTCGGGGTGGGCCTAATAGGCTTTATTACTACTTGTGCCCTTATTCCTTCCGGAAGATTGACCCGTTCTTCTAATACAATGGTATTCCCCTTTATAACTCCCTTATAAGTATTCATCTGCAATCCCCCTTTACTTCTGCGCCATATTCATAAAACCCAACAAGAACCCAAGTGTAATAAACGCTCCCGGCGGCACTACCATCAACAAAAACGGCAGATAGCTGCTGCCCAGAACGTGGATGCCGAATACTGTGCCGTTACCGATTATTTCCCGGATTATAGCCAATACGGTTATGGAAACGGTAAAGCCCAATCCCATACCCAAGCCATCAGCCAAAGATTCAGCCACCTGATTTCTGGAGGCAAAGGCTTCAGCCCGACCCAAAATTATACAATTAACCACGATCAAGGGGATAAACAAACCCAAGGCCTTATACAGCGAATAAAAATAAGCCTGCATGGTAAGCTCTACAATAATCACGAAGGCGGCAATTATCACAACATAACAGGCTATACGCACCTTATCCGGTATAAGCTTGCGCAACATGGAAACCAGCAGGTTAGAGCATACCAACACAAAGGTAGTCGCCAATCCCATACCAATACCGTTAATGGCTTCGGTGGTTATGGCAAGTGTAGGGCACATACCCAACACTAGTCTGAAGGTAGGGTTCTCTTTCCAGAAACCCTTGCTGAATTCTCGTATGATCTTCATAATCTATTCCCGTTGTCCCGCTGCTTTATCAGGTGGTTCAAAGCGCTCGCTGTATAATTTTAGCCCATCATTCACCGCATCACAAACCGCCCGTGAGGAGATAGTGGCCCCGGTAATCGCATCTATATCCCCACCATCATTTTTGACCTTGAGTTCTCCCACACCCAACGTTCTATTGGCAAACTGATCGATAAACTCTTTTTCTATTTTGGCTCCCAAACCCGGTGTTTCGCGATGTTTCAATACCTTGGTTTTATGCAGTTTATTATCCGGGGTTACTCCCAACATAACCAGCAACTCCCCGCCAAAACCCTTAGCCGGTGAGGCAAACGCTGTACCCACCCATTCTCCATTGTATGTCGCCACATAAAAATCCAGCCGCTGCTCCCGCCCCCGCTTATCCTTACCCAGCGCTACCGTTTGCACTGCCTGATCCGGCTGGTTGTCATACTCGGGCAGCACCGCTTTAATCGCCGCCAGCTTCTCCTGCCGCAAACTTTGAGCAATCGGCTCCTTGGTGACATCGTAGACAAAAGCCAGACTCACCGCCGCCGCCACGCAAATCGTGGTCAACGCTATCACTAGTCTTAGTATATCCTTCATTGGCTCAGTTCACCTTACCAAACGTAACCGGTTTCATATAGCGATCAATCAACGGCGTAGCTGCGTTCATCAGTAATATTGCAAAGGATACCCCCTCAGGATACACCCCGAACAGCCTGATAACCATGGTCAATATACCGCAACCTATGCCAAACACCAATTGCCCCTTTTTGGTCACCGGGGTGGTCACATAATCGGTAGCCATAAAGAAAGCCCCCAACATCAGCCCACCGTTTACCAGATGAAACGCAGGCGACACATTAGCCTGCGGATTTATCATCCAAAACACCCAGCTGAATATAGCTACTGTAGCTAAATAACTGAGCGGAATATGCCAGGTGATATAGCGTTTATACAGCAGATATGCCCCACCGAGCAGCAGCGCAATAACCGAGGTCTCCCCCAGACATCCGCCGGTAAAACCCCAGAAGGAATTACCCAGGCTGAATTGGGCCGCCTTGGCCGCCCCCTCCAGCTTAAGTATTCCCAGGGGGGTAGCGCTGGATACCGCATCTACCGCACCGGAAAATAGCGGGGTAGGTTTAAGCCAGGCAGTCATCTGCACCGGCCAGGAGATAAGCAACACCACCCGGCCCACAAGAGCCGGGTTGAAGGGATTACCCCCCAAACCACCAAATATTTGCTTGCCCAGTATAATGGATACCGCTGAACCCACTACCACCAACCACCAGGGAGAGCCAGGCGGTAGATTCATAGCCAGCAGCAAACCGGTCAAAAGTGCGCTGCCATCCATAATGTTAAGCGGCTGTCCCATCATGCGCTGCATAGCGGCTTCAGCCGCTATAGCGGTAAGCATAGCCACAATGTATATGGTAAGGGCGCTAAGCCCGAAGAAATATACCCCCATTATAGCCGCCGGCGCCAGCGCCAGCAACACGCTGTACATAATAGTGGGGATGGAATCCTCACTTCTTATGTGCGGTGACGTGGAGACGAATAACTCTAAATTTTTGGTTTCTTCTGACATAAGATTATTTGTTTATGTAGGGGCGGGGCTCGTCCCCGCCCGCATTATTAAACGGGGAAATTATCTATCATTCCGCTATATGGATAATCCTTACCATCCCCTATAAGTCCCTTTCTTACGGGATTGTTTAGAATATACGCTAAAATGTTTAACAAACTCTCGTTTTTCCTTACTACGTGGTCATAAAAACTACGCTGCAAAAGCTTACCGGAAAAGCCATAGTCCCATGACAACCGGGTTATTTTGCTGCTTAAGCCTCCAACAAATTGAGAAACCGTAAGCCCGGTTTCCAGTGGGCTACATAATAAATGCATGTGCTCCGGCATAATACAATATACATATACTGCAAAACCTGACCGTTTCTTTTCTTGTCCTATGATTCTTATAATTTCTTCGCAAAAATCACGGTCAGTAAATACCTGGCGTTTTTCTTTGGCACACAGGGTAACAAAGAACACCGCATTCGGACTTGCATAATCAAAATCCTTTAAGCGAGTCGACTTTCTATGCGGCAACGTTCTTGAAGCAAGCATATTAACTTGTTATGTAGGGGAGGGTCTCGTACCCTCCCGTATAATGATTACAATGTAGAGGAGGGGTTCATCCCCTCCCGTATAATGCGGGCGGGGACAAGCCCCGCCCCTACATTTACTATGTTTCTTTTACACAAAATTTATTATTCAAAAACGCAAAAAGTTCAGATGAATTCACTGTCAATTTCCAAGCCAATTTACAATCATCATCACTAACCCCAGAAGACAGACCATGAATAAAATTATTTCTTTTATCTTTAATATCATTCCAATTGGCATAAAAGTCTTTATGTTTTGTAGGTTTTATCGCGTCTTCAAATTTCTCACCTACAAATTTTTCGAACGTTTTATTTACTTTAGTGCTTATTGTTATTTTCTTTTGCAGAAATTTTTCTATTTCTTTAAAAGGAGTATTCTTAGCCTTCAAAAAACTCATAAAAAAATTATTCACCAATACCTCAAAAAGAATACAAAACAAAATCACTACCATTTCTTTTTCATTACTAATAAAAAAATCTCTGATTTTACCAAATAATATAAGTGCATTCCTTCCTTTAATAAAGTCTCTCATCGATTTATCTTCGCTGCCACAATTGGGACAGGGAGTTAAACCTTCACCCGTCCCGAAAACTTTTCGACAACTTTGACATTGTTCACCTGAAAATGGATGAAAAAACCAATTCCTAATTCTTTCTTTGTCGAATATATCTATTCCGTTTGTCTCTGAAATCATCTAATGTCCTCAAGCCGCCTTAGCTGCCCGGCGTTTAGCCATAATCTGAGCCTTGGCATGTTTTATCATCTGTACCATCGGGCGTTTGCTGGGGCATACATATACACAGCAGCCGCACTCCAGGCAATTCATAGCCCCGGTAGCATCCGCCTCCTCAAATAGGAGTTTTTCGGCATAGATCCCAATCAGGCTGGGTACGAGCAGCATGGGACATGCCTCCACACATTTACCACAGCGTATACAGTCGCGATATCCCCCCATAACAACCTCGGACTTATTTTGCACCAGGATGCCGGAGGTGCCCTTTATTACCGGTACATCGAGCGTATATTGCGCCATACCCATCATCGGGCCGCCCAGGATTACTTTGCCCGCATCCCCGGTTAGTCCCCCACAGTATGCTATTACTTCAGAAATGGGGGTTCCGATACGTACTTTCAAATTTTTTGGGGTTTTAATTCCAGAGCCGGTCACCGTCAGCACCCGCTCAATTAAGGGTTTTCCCAAATAGAGCGCTTCATAGATGGCATACACGGTACTCACGTTTTGTACTACCACCCCCACATCCATGGGTAACCCCGGCGGCGGCGGAACCTCCCGATTTAAGAGCGCCTTGATCAGGTGTTTCTCTGAGCCTTGCGGATATTTTACCTTCAACCCCACTACCTGAATATCGGTATTAGCGGCTGCCTGCTTTAACGTATCTATGGCATCTGGCTTATTTTCTTCTACACCGATATAGCAGCGCTTTACACCCAGAATATACTGAACTGCCTGCGCCCCTTTTATTATCTGTTCCGCATACTCCAGCATCATCCGGTGATCAGCGGTAATGTAGGGTTCGCATTCGGCTCCATTTAGAATCAGGGTGTCGATCGGTTTGCCTTCCGGCGGGCTGAGCTTGACGTGGGTGGGGAAGGTAGCTCCGCCCATGCCTACCATACCCGCTTCCCGAATACGATTTCTTAAGTCAGTTGGTTCTTGGGAGAGTACATCGGTTTTGATAGGGGCCCATTCGAGTACCGGCTGGGCTTCCTCGGTCTGGATAACTATGGCCGGTATATTCTGCCCTAACGTGTGGGGTTTGGGGGCAATCTCTACTACATTACCGGCTATAGTAGCATGTACTGGTGAAGAGACAAATGCCTTCTCATTTTGACCGATGAGCTGGCCGAGCTTTACCTGATCGCCCACCGAAACTCTCGCTTCGTTCGGAGCGCCGATATGTTGAGACAGTGGGATAATAACCCGACGAGGGGGTGGGACTGCTTCTATGGGGAAAGCTTGAGTATGTTTATTGGCTTGAGGATGAATGCCGCCAACAAACTTGATCACGCCGATCTCCTTGAATTATATACTGGCCGCACTTTCAATTTTTGATTCATTATACAAGGGAAATTGGGAACACAATCTTTGAGTCTCTTTCTTTACTTGCCCATAGACTTCCTCATTACCAATATTTTTCAGTACTTTGGTAATCAAATCGGCAATAATCCGCATTTCATCCTGTTTCATCCCCCTGGTAGTCACTGCCGGGGTGCCCAGCCGTATGCCGCTGGTAATACGGGGGCTTTTGGTATCAAACGGAATTTCATTTTTATTGGCGGTTATTCCTGAGATATCCAGGGCAGCGGCTGCATCCTTGCCGGTTAAACCCTGCTGAGTTAAATCTACCAGCAGCAGGTGGTTATCAGTACCGCCGGATACCAGCCTGAACCCATTAACCGTTAATCTATCGGCCATGGCCCTGGCATTCTCTACAATCTGACGTTGATATTGATTAAATTCGGGGGCGCCGGCTTCTTTAAAACAAACCGCCTTGGCAGCAATAACATGCATCAGGGGGCCGCCCTGCATACCTGGAAAAACCGCCTTATCGATCACGCGCGCAAATTCTTCCCGGCACATGATCATCCCCCCCCGCGGACCGCGCAGGGTCTTATGGGTGGTAGTGGTCACAAATTCACAATGCGGCACCGGTGAAGGGTGCTGCCCGGCCACCACCAAACCCGCAATATGCGCAATATCGGCCATCAAATAGGCGCCCACTTCATCGGCAATCTCACGGGCACGGCTAAAATCTATAATCCTGGGATATGCGCTGGCTCCGGTTATAATCAGCTTGGGCTTGTGTTCCCGGGCCAGCTTTCGCACCTGCTGCCAGTCAATCCGCTCCGTGTCCCGGCACACCCCATAGGAAACCACATTATATTGCTGACCGGAAAAATTAACCGGGCTGCCATGGGAAAGATGGCCGCCATGGGCCAGGTTCATGCCCAATACAGTATCCCCATGTTTTAAAACCGCCATATAGACTTCCAAATCAGCCTGGGAACCGGAGTGCGGCTGCACATTTACATGCTCGGCGCCAAACAACCGCCTGGCCCGGTCAATAGCCAGCTGCTCCACCCCATCCACAT
>JAJRUU010000287.1 GCA_024277605.1 bacterium | reverse complement strand
GTACCTATCTCCGCCGTGCGAGACAGATAAGTCCATAAATCGTTTATTCCACATAAGACTATTACCAAGTCAGGTCTTATCTGCGGGAGGAGATGTTTCACTTGTAAAACATGTCCCCAGGTATTTGAACCGTCTTTTCCTGCGTTTCCCACCCAGACTGGGGCATGTTTTTGATTTAATTTCTGCATGAGGAGGTGCGGCCAGGTTTCTGTGTCATCTAAATATAAACAGATGGCGGTGCTCCCACCAATGCACAGAATACGGTAAGCCCCTTCACCCATTTCTGAACCTCTAATGCCGTCGCTATTTATTGAAACTCTGGAGGCATCATGAATTCCCGACATAAATTTAGGGTAAAACACTCTCCTGAGATAGGGTTGATTCATATAATATTTATCGGGAACAATCGTTTTTTCTGCTTCTGGAGGCGAGGTCAAACGCAGATAAATCTCACCTAATACCAGGCTAAACAAAATACTGATAGTTAAAGTGACGATGCCAAGAATAGTGTTTCTGGCCTGCTTTTTCATTTAACCCCTTTCTGCTTACGTGCGTACAATTATAAGTATTTGCTGAGATGTTAAATTAATGTAAAATCTTGTCAATAATTGAAAATATGAATATATTTCATAGTTTTCAAAGCGTTTTATTTCTGTGATTCGGGTAGAATGTTTTTATATATCCTTATGCTGCCGAAATCTTTAATCTTACGGTAAGGGGGAAGTTGGTTGTTCTCCAGTTTGTTGTAAAAATAATGACTGTTTTTAAATGCCTCAGGATCTCTGGCTGAGCTGAGTATTTCATAGTCTTTGTATCTTAATGATATTTCATCAGTGACAATTATAAGGGCAGGTTTTATTTTATTGATTAACGCTACATTTTGGTTCAAGTGACGGGTGGCATTTTTGAAAGATGGTGGTATATATGAGTAGGCATCGTACGTAATGGTTGTATTATGAGGAAAATTTTGCTCGATATATTTTCCCGCAATAATAGCGGGGCTGTTTACCTCCTTATGCAAACTGCTGTTGAAGTAATTATAATTTAGCATAAGTTTAGGCAACAATAAGCATGCCATTAATCCCAGAGCGGCAAACTGCCCTGCTCTGGCAGGGATTATTTTAGAGTATTGCTTGTTAAATAAGCGATTAATTGCCACGGAAATGAAGATATAAATAAAAGGGACTATGGCCAGCAAAAATCGATAGGGCCTATGATAGATGCGCAACATTAAGTAAAACAGGAAGAAAAATATCCAGCCTTGAATGAAGAGTTCCGCTTGAAATGCTTTTGGTTTATCCCCTTTTTTTATTATTAGCTGCCAGATGGTAATCATGGAAAAAATGAGAAATAAAGCCAATCCTAAATTACCCAACAAGTGGTCTGAACCGAGCACTTTTAACCATAGCAGGGGATTATCTCCCTCCTTAAACAGATGGCCGAATTCTAAATATGTGCTTTGGTATCGTATTACCGATTGATATAACCTGAATTTTATTAAGGCGTAAGGATTGGTTATGAAAAATGTAGCCATAAAGATAAAGCCGATTATCGCTATTCTTTTTGCTATTTGTAGATAATGGCGTTGTTCTTGTTTTGTTAATGGCAGGATGGATGCCAGGCATACAAGTGGCAACAGGAAGATACCCGAGTATTTGACGCCAAAACTGAGGCTCACAAAAACTGTGCTTAAGATAACATCCCTATTAGAATATTTTTCCAACAGGCGTACGCAGAAGTAGATGCTGACTATTAAAAAAAACACCTGGGGTATATCAGGTTTGGCAGTTGTTGACCATAATAGGAAATTAGGGGTGGTCAGTAAAAGTAGGCCAGCCAAAGCGCCTATGCTGAAATCATAGATCCGTTGACCCAGAATACATAATCCCCCAACAGATAAAATTGCAAAAACTAGATCCACTAATCTTGAAGAGATAGTAATAATTTGTTCAGAAACAGTTTCTAATGAAAAAACGGCCTTTATCAGCCATATTACAAAATAGTTAATGTAAAAATAAAAATCACCATAACGAATATGGTCGGGATAAAGGCTGGATTCGGCAAACATCCTGGAAAGCTTTAATACTACTGTTCCCTCATCGGCATTGAACGTTTTGACCATGCGGTAATTTTCTGTGCCTTGGAGAATTACAGGGACAGCATAAGCGGAGAAAAGGATAGCTATAGTTAGGAGAAACAGGATCCTCTTTTTACTCTCGGTCATTTTGTGCGTGTTTTTTTGTTAAATATGTGATTTAAGATTAAAGAAACTTTATAGATTGTAACCTGCTACTTTGTAGCATCAGCTGTAACTGGAGCTGCTTTGGTTTCTTTTTTTTCAGCTGCCATTTGTTTTTTTCGATCCTCAGTGGGAAAATCAGTTACATACCAGCCACTCCCTTTAAATTGAATGGCAGGGGCATGAATTTTCTTCCGTACCTTTCCCTGACAGTTATTGCAATTTGTTATCGGAGTGTCATGGAAACCTTGTCTTACCTCAAAGGTATGACTACAAGTTTGACACTCATATTCATAAATAGGCATTTTGGCATTACCCTCCTTATAGATACCTGAATATAGCGATTGATTGTCATAATATAAAAACCATCAAATACGATGGTTTAGGCCCAGCAAATATATGTTCTAAAAGTATTAACAGCGGCCACAACTCAACTTACTTTGTTTATAGCGCTCCGTAGCCTGTTCTTCTTCATCATGGTATATAGCCTGGCGCATCTTCAGCTCTTCAAAATCTACCTGATGGCCATCGAATTCAGGCCCATCTACGCATACAAAACGAGTATGCCCCCCAACGGTTACCCGGCAGGAGCCGCACATGCCGGTACCATCTACCATGATGGGATTCAAACTGACGAGGGTTTTTAGCTGGTGTTTTTTAGTGAAAGCGCATACTGCCCGCATCATCACCAATGGGCCGATAGCAATTACCAAATCAGGCTGCAGGCCGCCTTCTACAAGGCGCCTCAATTCATCGGTAACAAATCCATGTCGGCCATAACTGCCGTCATCAGTGGTAATCAATAGTTGATGACTTGCCTCATTTACCTCTTCTTCCAATATGAGATAGTTTTTGTTGCGAGCGCCCACAATGGAAATGATATAATTTTCCTGCTTTTTCAGTGCACTGATAATGGGGTAAACAGGCGCCACCCCAATTCCGCCGCCAATAGCCACCACCGTTCCATAGTTGTCTATAAGAGTCGGATGACCGAGGGGGCCGACTATGTCCAGAATTTCATCCCCCACTCCCAACTCACCCAAACGCAACGTTGTCTTGCCCACTTCCTGGAAGATGATGCTAATTAAACCGTTGCCAGGGTCAGCCTGGGCGATAGTGAGCGGTATTTTCTCCCCTGTTTCTTCAATACGCAATACCACAAATTGCCCGGGTTGAGCTTTTGCGGCAATGAGTGGGGCCTCCACCCTAAACAGCTTGCAGCCAGGGGCCAGCTCTCTTTTTTCTATGATTTGTGCCAAGCTCTTACCCTGATAACCTTACTCTATGCCCCATAATGGTACTTGTTTATAATAGGGATCCGTTAATAGAACGATGACAAATAGTACTACTAATAGCACTATCAGCCCCCAAAACCATAATGGATATTTGGATTTAGATTCGAGCGGTAGGTCTGTTGTGTGAGAAGGATTATTTTCCATCTATTTTTATTTTCAGTGACTTTAGAAAGGCTAAGTCATCTTTATTAAATTCAAAGTTGATAGGAGTTAGTTCCTCCTGTTTGCCATCGGAACTGTCTGATTTATACAGTCCTATGCACGCCGCCAGAGACACATCGACACCGTACCCCATCTTTTTGATAGCATTTAATGCCTTACGCATATCCGCTGACTCAGTAACCGCATCATTTATAACTTGCGCTAAATCATTCAACATCTTTTTCAGACAGACGTCATCTTCGAACATATCCCCAGGTTCCCCTTTATGTTAGAGAAAATTTTCCTCTACCAACGTTTGTATACTACAGATATGTTTGTTTGTCAATGGCCTTGAACGCTGAGTCGTGGACAGTTTTAGGTTAAAGGTTCCAGTAAGGGGAGCCAGACTGTTTTTAGTATTGTATCTCCCAGGTATTTTAGAGCATTCATACCAACCCTGAAGATGCTGAACCCCACTTGTCCTTTTCT
>JAJRUU010000043.1 GCA_024277605.1 bacterium | reverse complement strand
CTCTTGCCATCATCCCATATTATTAACTTGTATCAGGGTGGTCAAAATTCGGCTAGCGCAGGTGGTCAATTTTCGGTTGTCATTCGCAGATTGCCTGAAAATTGCCTTGTATCATACTCTTGGCAAGTTGCCGGAACCAATACTTGCCCACAGATTCTTGTGAAGAGCCGTTTTTAGCAAAACTGTCCACGACTCAGATTGTCAACCGATAACGCAGTTTTAGAGCTGTAGCGCTAAAATTGGAGCCGCTGCTAGCTTAGAGGGCGCTTCAGTCCAAACTTCTCCAGCCGGTATAACAGTACATGCCGGGGGATCCCCAGATAGTTTGCGGTGTGGGTCTGGTTCCAGTTATGACGCTTGAGGACTTTCAGGATTACCTGTTTCTCCAACTCAGCCAGCGACATGCCGTCAGGCGGCAGTTCAAGCGGCATTAATTCGCCGGTTTGCGATTGCAGCTCTACTTGCTGCGGCAAATCCTCTATGCCCAATGTATCCGAGTTACGCAAAAGCAACATGCGCTTACAGAGGTTCTGAAGCTCCCGTACATTTCCCTTCCAGGGATAGCGCTGTATTTTAGCCATAAGTTCAGGCGCACAACTTATCTGCGCATCGGGAGCCAGCGTATGTAAAAAATGGTTGAATAAAACCGGGATATCCTCCGGGCGCTCTCTTAAAGGGGGAATAGTAATCGGAATGACATTGATGCGGTAAAACAAATCCTCCCGAAAACGCCCCTGTCTGGTCAGCTCTTCCAGCTTTTGGTTTGTAGCGGCAATGATCCGTACATCAATCTGGGTAGGGGTTTCAGCGCCGATAACATCCAACTGCTGTTCTTCTAATACCCGTAGGAGCTTGGTCTGTAATTCGAGGGGCAGATCGCCGATCTCATCTAAGAACATACTGCCGCCGTCGGCCAGCTCAAATTTTCCTTTTTTGTCTTGCTGCGCTCCGGTGAAGGCGCCTTTTTTATGGCCAAACAATTCGCTTTCCAACAACTCCCGCGGAATAGCGGCACAGTTTATGGCAATAAAGGGAGTCGCCGCCCGCTCGCCTTGATAATGCAAGGCCTTGGCCAATAACTCCTTGCCGGTACCGCTCTCGCCCTGGATAAGCACCGTGGCCTGGCTGGAGGAGACCTTATCCACCATATCCAATACCTTAAGCATCTTCTCAGACACGGTAATAATATGTTCTCGCCCGAATTTTTCTTTGAGCGCTCCTTTTAGCCTTTTATTTTCCTCTAATAAGCTATAGCGTTCCAGGGCATGCTTTACGGTAAGGTTGAATTCATCCAGGTTTACCGGTTTGGTGAGGTAATCATAGGCTCCCAACTTCATGGCCTCAACCGCCATCTCGATAGAAGCAAAAGCGGTAATCATGATTACCATAACCTGGGGCTGTATTTTATGTAACTCTTTGAGGAGTTGCATGCCATCCATACCGGGCATCTTTATATCAGTGATTACCAATTGATAATCCCGCTTTTCAAAACGTGCCAGTCCCTGCTCACCAGTAGAAGCGGTATCCACCTTGTAGCCCTGCTCCTTCAGGCTAAATTCCATCACCTCGCACAAGCTACGGTCATCATCAATCAGCAGAATGCGATAATTTTTCAGTAATTGTTTAGCCATGTTTTTGACCCGATAACAGGATAGAAAAAAAACTTAATAGGACGCAGATAAACGCAGATTCACAGGGTTTTTACTGGTCTGGGCGCCCTAGCCTGAAAAGAATAATCTGCGTTATATCTGCGAAAATCAGCGTCCCATTTTTTATAATTTCCTATGCCAGAACAAATAGTTAACCACTGAGGACACAGAGAGCACTGAAATAAATAAAAACATAAAAATTCAGTGTGTTCAGTGACTTCTGTGGTTTATAATTTCCTATACCACAAGAAAGAATTAGACAGGATTACAGGATAAACAGGATAAAAGTTTCATGATTAAATTATTTTTTGTCGGGTTTCATTACATTCAACCCAACCTACCTGTTGTTACTATTGTTTTGGATATACTGGGTCCGCTGCGAGTTCAGAAGTAGTGATTATGCTGTTATCTAAACCATAATGGCGTGCGAGTTTAGTAATTATATCTCGATACCAATTTTCGGCATACGGAGAGAGGACAACTTTCTCAATTAACACATCAAGGTTAACAGGAATATCCATGCCTTCTTTTGGAAATCCTTCTTGATTGTCAACGGAACCAAATTCAGGAAAGCCATTTTCAAAGCCAGGGCTTTGGGGTATTGCGGTCAAAGCAGCCCGGAATTCACATTCACTTTCAAACTCTATTCTCTTGTACTTACATACATCATGCGGGATATTAATATCGGCCATATCATTTATAAAATCAATATATTCTATATCATTATAACTTATTATGGGAGGCTCGGCCAAACCATCTTTAAGCCTTTGCTTACTTGAACATATTGCAACCCCTTGTCTATTTGCTCCATATAGTTCCCACATTGCAGCAGATTCTCTGTTAGATTCGTACCAACATGAAACACAAACAAATTTTCTCCAATTTTTAAAATCCCCAACTGGCTTATATCCTGGGCCCTCCCAGTCTTTTATATTTTTCAAAGGGTAGGAACCTTCGAATTTATCTTTAAATTGATCAATTCGTGTAAAGTGCAAAGTTTTTGTTGATATTAGGTGAATAAGCTTTGCAAAATCTAAGTACCGCCAAATTTTTGAATCCATATTATAGTACCTAACGTCACTACTGTCCGGTAAAAAAATTTTAATGGTACAAAAACATTAGGTATATCAGGATGATTGACCCCAAAAAAGACTTTTTCGATTTCAATTTGCTCTGGGATTTATGCCATGATCTATCCACCTTAGAGTGGAAAGGAG
>JAJRUU010000286.1 GCA_024277605.1 bacterium | reverse complement strand
GAAAGAATTGATAGACCCGGAGGAAATATCTGCTCAAATCCATGCTCGCAATAGCATAAAATAGTTTCGTATCTACGCAAACAGCATAACTAGTTGTTATAGAAGACTATACGCTCTTGGCGTGGTCAAGATGGGTTTAAAGCCAGGTCTCTTTCTTTTACCGCCAGTGCATGTTCGGCCTGCTCTTTTGCCCATTCGGTTCTCTGATGAGCCACTTCATTTTTGTGGCTTTCTTCTGTTTGAACCATTTCAACTTCAAACACCCTTTTCCGTTCCTCTTGAGCCTGAATGAGATTAGCCAGGGTATCGGCGGCTATCTTAATATCATGAAGTTCTTCCAGGTATCTTGTTTCTATCTCAATAGCCTGTTTGATTTCGGTAAGTTTATCGGCCTCACCAGTAAGCTGTTCGGCCAGGCCGGTCAACGTCTTGCCTATGTCCAGTTTTAATTCCGCCAATTCCCTTACTATGCTTTCCCCTGTATAAGCAGAGACCTTAGCCACTATGGCCGAATCTGCCGCAGCCTTGATTTCGGCCTTTTTATCGGCTACCCCACTTGTGGGTACCCCACTGGTGGGTACCTTACTGGCGTTATCCTCATACTTTGCCAGTAACTCGTGGTAAGCGTTTAATATTTCATTTTTTGTGCTTTTAGCCGACAATCCCTTAGTCTTCTTTTCCATCGCTGTTCCCCCTGACACATTGCTTGTCTTTTTGGATAAAGTTATTGTTGAAGATAGCTATGATAAAATTTATCGTCAATTGCCATGATAATGCAACAGACTATGATTTGTCAATTTACCCCTCGTTGAGGCATTACTTTTGGAAAAAATTGGTTGCTATAAGAGTTAATCCTATGTTAATATTAACTCTTGTAGGTATCCTGTTGTTTCAACTGTAGCAGTGGATATTTTTGTCAGGCGCAGATAATTTAACCCGGTCTTTGTAATGGAATCAAATAATATTGCGTTAGTGGTTGGCGGAAGTCGTGGGATAGGACGTGCTATAGCCTTACGGTTGGCTCAATCAGGATTTGATATTTGGCTGACTTACAGGACAAACCATGCTGCCGCACAAAGTGTAAAGGCAGAAGTGGAAGGTTTTGGCAGGGCTTGCGATGTAATTGCCTTTGACGTTTCCAGTTATGACGAGACGAAGGCTGCCTTAGATAAGAAGTTGGAAAGCGCTGTGCCCTTTGTGCTGGTTTACAATTCAGGCATTGCCCGGGATAATCTTTTGGTGTGGATGACTAAAGATGAATGGGATTCGGTTTTATCCACCAATCTGTATGGATTTTTCAATGTGATCCGTACGGTAATATTTTCAATGTTAAAGGCTAAACGGGGACGTATTGTGGTTGTTTCTTCCGCATCCGGCCAAACAGGCCAGGCCGGGCAAGTCAACTATTCAGCCTCCAAGGCGGGATTAATCGGCGCTGCAAAGGCCTTGGCGCGTGAGGTAGGCAAAAAGAACATATCTGTTAATGTAGTGGCTCCCGGTTTTATTGAGACAGATATGACGCAGGAGCTTCCCAGAGATCAGATTTTACCCTTGATTCCGCTCAAACGCTTAGGAAGGGTTGAAGATGTAGCGGCAGTGGTTAATTTTCTATGTACCGAAGAGCATATGTATGTTCATGGTCAGGTTATCGGCATTAATGGAGGTTTGGTAACATAAAATATGAAAAAGTACGATGATGTAGTTATCGGGAGCGGTATCAGCGGATTGACGATGAGCCTGTTCCTGGCTTTAAATGGGCGCAAGGTACTGTTACTAGAGAAGAATCCGCACATTGGAGGCAGCATCGCCCGTTTCGAGCGGCGGGGTCTGGCCTTTGATGTGGGGTTTCACTTTACCGGAGGGCTGCAGCGGGGGGGATTACTCCACAATATGTTATCCCTTTTGGGCATACTGGAGCTGGTGCCGCCAATCTTTTTCCCTGAAGAGGGCGCCGGTTGTGTTTTTCTGGAGTCCGAAAACCAGCGCTTTGATCATCCCTATGGGATAGAGCGCATAAAGGCTAAATTCAAGGGTTATTTCCCGAAGGAGGCGCCTGCGATTGACAAATATTTTGATATGCTGCAATCTGTCTGTGAGCGCACCCCCTCGCTTAATCTGCGTACGTATACATTTGCTCCACCGCAGCTAGACGAGGATTTTATCTCCTTAGACGAGGTACTAAAAGGGCTGACTTCGAATCAGCGGTTACGGGCTGTATTGTCTGTCTATGCCATGTGTTACGGGGTTAAGCCGAGCGAGATTTCCTTTGCCAATCATAGCCGGGCATGTATCGGGCTTTACGAGTCGGTTGCCTTTGTGAAGCAGGGTGGGAATGGATTTATTAAGGCTTTTGAGACAAAATTCAAAGGCTTGGATATAGAAATCCGCTGCGGGCGGTATATTGAGGAATTAGCCAATGTTAACGAGCACCAGGTCGGTTCCTGTATATTGAATACCGGCGAGGAAGTCAGCGCCGAAAATTTTATATTTACCATACATCCGCATGAGGTTTTAAAGGTTTTACCTGAAAAACACTTAAGTAAAGCCTTTGTTAACCGAGTATCGTCTTTTGAACCTTCTGCCGGTTTTTTTGCGGCTTTCGCCACTTTGGATACAGCATGTGAAGATCCAGGTTTTGATTTACCGATTGTATCGATTTTCCCGAATAATGATGTGAATAAATTGTTGGACCCAGGTTACAAAGGCAAGCCGGGATTGGTTTTGCTCAAATCCATGGAGCATGATGGAAGATCAGCGCGCAGGATAATTCATATCCTGCAGCCATCTTTTACTGAGCAGGTTTCCGCCTGGAAGATTTCAAAGACGGGCAGGCGGACTAAAGGGTATCAAGCGTATAAAAGGGATAACGTTGAAAAAATAAAAGAGCATATTTTTGAAATCTTCCCCAGCTACAAGGAAGGCCTTGAGGTAATTGAAGCCGGTTATGTGCTTACATTCAGGGATTATTTGAATAGCCCTGACGGGTCCGCTTATGGAGTAAAACAGAAGCTGGGTCAATTCAACCTGTTGGGGAGGCTCCCCTTGCGTAATCTGTATGTCGCCGGGCAAAGCTCGATTTTGCCGGGGATTATTGGCGCAATGATGTCTTCCATCATTGTGGGGCGCTCTGTGGTGGGAAAGAGTCAATACGAGAGTTTTTTAAGCAGGCAGTTATGCGATTAAACCGGGTAGTCATAACAGGCATGGGGGCGGTCACTTCATTTGGAAATGGAGTTGAGCTGCTGATGCAGGGAATCCGGAAAGGACAGAGTACCGTTCGCTATATGGAGGGCTGGGAACAATATATAGGTTTGCGTAGTCAGGTGGCTGCTCCGGTCAAGCTGCAAGATGAGAAGAAGATCCCTCGCCAGAAAAGGCGTTCTATGAGTTCCATGAGCATTTTTGCTGTGCAGGCGGCCCAGCAGGCTCTGTCCGATGCCGGCATAAGCCCGGATGAAATACCGGCTGACAGGATTGGCTGTATTATCGGCTCAACCATGGGCAGCGGCCAGACCCTTAATGAGGTTTTTGAAACCATCGTGCCGGATAAGGATATTACCCGGATATCAGCTACCATGTTTTTTAAGTGCGTATCCCACACGGCGGCTATGAATGTAGCTCAAAGCCTGGGATTAGGCGGATATGTAATGGCTACCGCCGCCGCCTGCGCTTCTTCTCTTCAAGCGCTGGGCACCGGTTATAATTTGATCAGCTTAGGCCGACAGGATGTGTTATTATGTGGTGGAGCCGAATAGTTGCATGCTACGGTTACCGGTACTTTTGACAGGCTTTATGCTACTTCGGTCGGCTACAATCAAAATCCGCAAAACACTCCCCGCCCCTTTGATTTGGCCAGGGATGGCTTGGTCTGTGGAGAAGGGAGCGGTATTTTAGTGTTGGAGTCATACCAGCGCGCAGTTTCCAGAAATGCAAAAATTTATGCGGAGATTACCGGCTATAATACCTGTGGAAATGCAGTCCATATCAGCCAGTCTGACCGGCGGTCTATGGTTTATTGTATGCAGCGCGCCCTGGCTGAGGCACGGCAGGCCCCGAAAGAAGTGGACTATATAAATGCGCATGCCACCGGCACCTTGCAAGGGGATAAAGCGGAGGCTGAGGCGATTGGAGAGGTTTTCGGCAAATCCGTTCCGGTGAGCAGTTTAAAGGGTTATATCGGCCATACGCTGGGGGCTTCAGGGGCTATTGAACTGATTGCATCTTTACTTATGATGGAAGAGGGCGTTGTGTATCCGGGCTTGAATCTGGCTCAGGTGGCGGCTGATTGTGAGGGTATTTACCATGTTATGAAACCGCTGGTAAAAGAAATAAATGTTATTTTAAAAAACTGCTTTGCCTTCGGCGGGATTAATGCCAGTTTAGTTTGTCAAAAACACATCAGGTGAGGGGACAAATGACCGAGCAGGAAATAATTGAGCTTACCAATAAAATATTTGAAGAAGATTTTGAAATTGAGAGGGTAAACTTACGACCGCAGGCAAATATATTCAGTGACCTGGGGCTTGACAGCCTGGATATTGTCGATCTGGTGGTCGCCCTGCAGAAAAACTTCGGCATAAAGCTACGGGACGAAGAAAAGATCAGGGATATCAGAACCCTGCAGGATGTCTATGATTTTATATTGACTGAAAAGAATAAAATTTAGCGGGAACAAAACCTGGTATGTTTGATTGGTCAACAAAGGAGAAAAAAATTATGCCGAATATCAAAGTCATGTTTTTTTTGCTTTCATTCATGTTGCTTCTCCCTGCTTGTGGTAAAACAGCATTAATGAAAGCCGCCCGTATAGGCGATACTGATAGTGTAAAAGCCTTGCTTGACAAGGGCGCCGATATAGACGCCAAAAGCCCGAGAGGGGCAACCGCCTTGATGATGGCGACATTTAAAGGGCACAGCGACACTGTAAAAGCCTTGCTTGACAAAGGGGCGGATATAAATGCAAAATGCTATAGCTTGGGCTTGACCTCCCTGATGGTAGCTGCAGAAAATGGTCATTCCGCTACCTTGCAAACTTTGCTTGATCATGGAGCCGATGTAAATGCAAAGAATCACTTTGGTAAGACAGCCTTAATGCTCGCAACAGAAAAAGGCCACGCTGAAGTAATTGAACTGCTGAAGCAGGCTGGGGCTCTGGAATAAAAAAGCTTTTCGACTTATTCGGGTCAGTTTCCTATTCCCGTCCCCTTGGGCAAACAAAGTTTCATTGGACGTTGGCTTATAAACCTTATCTCGCAAGGGATGTCTTGCAAGCCCAGCCTGAATTTATGAATAAGTCGGGTTCATAACATAACCGGATGAATCATTTGAAAAAAATTTATTTAAATCTTTATTTTTATACTTTTTTTGTGGTTTTTTCCGCAGTGAGTATCCCTGTGCTTACTCTTATTGTAGCCTTGTCGGCCATATTTATTTCCCGGCATCAGGTAATGCGGTTATTTCGCCGGTTTATAAGCCTTTATGGGCGAGTGGTGGTCCGGCTGCCTTTTCCCTTTATAAAGGTTTATTATAGCCCCGGTAATGAAAACGACAGTCCCGGGCCGTTTATTTTTGTGTGTAATCATCGGTCGGTAGCGGATGCTTTCTTAATCTCGTGCCTGCCCTTTGAGGTTGTGCAGGTGGTGGATATGTGGCCTTTTCATATACCGGTACTGGGCAGGTATGCTAAACTTGCCGGATACTTGAATATCAAAGCTATTTCCCACGAAGAATTCCTGGAAGAAGCGCTTCAGCTGCTTAAAGGTGGCACCTCGATTGTATTCTTTCCCGAAGGGACGCGTTCTGTAAACAGAGAGATCGGAACCTTTCACAGCACGGCTTTTCGCCTTGCACTGCAATCGCAGGCGCCTGTCATCCCAATATGTCTTTCAGGAACTGAGCAGGTTTTACCCAAGGGCTCGCGGATGCTCAGTCCGGGGAAAATCAGGGTGAAGGGATTGTCAGCCATCAACTGGCAGGCTGTTAAGGATTTGAGCGCCTATTCATTTAAAAATATGGTTCGCGGAATCATCCATGACGAGCTGGCCGTTATGGAGCAAACCAGCCAGGCAAGCCTGGTTTAATCACGGCAAAACCATTACGTTCTTGCTGGTCTCGCCTCTTGCCACCTTCGGATCTGTGACCCCTTCGGGTCTGTGACCCCTGCGGGTGGTAGCGGGGGCTACTTTACTATGAAACCGGCCATAGGCCGGATTTCTCACCCGGAGTCGCAACACCAGAACAAACGAGTCAGGGCAATATGCCCGAAAAATTCGGGTCTTGTCCTGGGTTAATAGTCATTTAGTTGAAAGATATGAATTTTTCAGCTTCCTGTTCCTGCGCCGTCGGGCAAAAAGAGTTCTATTGGACGTTGGGTCATAAAGGTTATCTCACAAGGGATGTCTTGCGAACCAAGCCCAAATTTATGAATGGATAGGGTATGATAAATTTTACGCAATATAATGAAGCCGAGTTTCTTAAACCCGAAGAAATCAGCCGCCTTCAAGAAACGCTGTTTAAGCGGCATGTTAGTTATCTGACCCAAAATTCGCCTTATTATAGCCGAGTGTTAAAGCAGGCCGGGGTCGATATTGAAAGCGTGGGTATTGAAGATTTAGCCGCCCTGCCGTTTACCGATAAATCCGATTTTGAAAAGCACAATGCTGAGCTTCTGGCTGTGCCGATGTCAAAGGTCAGCGATATAGTTTTATCATCAGGCACCACCGGTAAACCGACAACTGTCATGTACACTGAGCATGACCTGGTGCGGCTGGCTTATAATGAAGAGGTATCTTTCAGGCGCTGCGGAATAACCGCGGAGGATGTGGTGCTGCTGGCCTGTACGCTGGACAGGTGTTTTGTGGCCGGGCTGGCCTATTTTTTAGGCATAAGGAGTATTGGCGCAGCGGCGGTCAGAAATGGCGTCAGTAGTTTTACCAGCCATTTGGAAATAATCCAGCGGCTTAAACCAAGCGTTATAGTTGGGGTTCCATCATTCCTTCGTAAATTAGGACTGTTTATAAAATCCGAGGGGATTAACCCGGCTGATTTGTCTCCCCACAAAATGATTTGTATCGGCGAACCATTAAGGGACAGGCAGCTTGCATTGTTAAAGCTGGGTCAGGATATGGAAAGTATGTGGGGGGCTTGCGTCTTTTCCACCTATGCCTCCACCGAGACGGTTAGCACCTTTTGTGAGTGTGGAGCGCAACAGGGGGGACACCTGCATCCGGCGTTGGCGCTGGCAGAGGTTGTTAATGATCAAGGAGAGGTTTTGCCTTATGGCGCAGCGGGCGAGCTGGTAGTAACCCCGCTGTCGGTAGAGGGCATGCCGCTTTTGCGCTTTAAAACGGGTGATATAAGCTTTATGCTTAATGAACCTTGTGCCTGTGGCAGATTTTCTGCCCGTTTGGGGCCTATTCTGGGGAGAAAGAAGCAGATGATCAAATATCATGGAACCACCCTATACCCTCAGGCAATATACACTGTGCTGGATAACATTCCCCAGGTCAGCGAGTATTATCTGTCTGTATCCAGTAGTTTTGATCTCTCCGATGAGCTTAAGGTTTTTATCTCACTAAGAGATGATTCGTGTTCGGCTGATAAGATAATGGATAAATTGCAGTCGTATTTGAGAGTCAGGCCTGAGGTTATAATCTTTCCTGATGCAGAGATTAAAAAACAGGTTTGCCCGGATAACTCCAGAAAATCAATCCGTTTTATAGACAGGAGGGCGTGTCATAGCAAAGTGTAATATGAACATTGGTCTGCTGGAGCCTTCCTGGCAGGAAATAAAAGCTGCCGCAAGGCAAAACAGGCTGCTGACCATGG
>JAJRUU010000042.1 GCA_024277605.1 bacterium | reverse complement strand
GCCTGTATCGCTCTAATTTTTATTTTACGGTGCTTCTGGCTTTGCTGCTTCTGGAGCAAAAACCAAGCATCAAAATAGCCATTGGCGGGCCGCAGGTTTCTCAAAGTGAGCTATCATGTAACTTTTTACTACAGTTTGGGATTGCGGATATGGTAATCCGGGGTGATGGGGAAGAGAGCTTAGCCGAGTGTATTGAAGCTATTACACAAAAAAGAGACTATCGGCATATCCCGGGGGTAATGACTTACGGTCATCCACAAACCTTCACCTATATAGTCCAGAAGCAAACCGCCGATCTTGATTATTTGCCGACTCCTGACTTTTCAAAGTTCGAGCTTTCCAAATACACTCCATTTACCTTACCGCTATATACCAGCCGGGGTTGTCCCTATAGTTGCAGTTATTGCGCCCAGCAGCCGATGAGCCGGATGCGCTATCGCTCACCCGGAAAGGTCGTAGAAGATATAAAAGTTTTGCAAAATATCCACATAGTGGCGGGCCACCCCGTGGTTTTTGTTCGCTTTGCCGACAGCCTCATGAATTCCAATAATGCCCGGTTGGAGGAGCTTGCGGAGCGGCTGATTAAGGAGAAATTAGAGATTTTATGGCAGGCGTATTTCAGGGCTGATATTACGTCTGTGTTAGCTTATAAATTAAAAAAATCAGGCTTGGAATTTGTCACCATCGGGGTTGAGTCCTTCTCCGACCAAGTCTTAGGGCGCATGCAGAAGCGTTGTTCTAAAAGTGAAAACTTGCAGGCCATAGAGACCTTTCTGGCTGCCGGTATCTCGGTGAAGGTTAATCTGATAGTAGCTCACCCAGGGGAATCAAGGGAAGCATACATTGAGACATTTCAACAGGCTGAGCGGTTAATAGGGGAGTGTTCAACTCACAAAAATAAGGCCAACCTTGGGGTTTCGGTTTATCCATTTCATGTCAGCCCCGGCAGCCCGGTGTATAATCAACCCACTGATTTTGGGGTCAGCTTGAGCTATGGTGATTTTACAGTAACCCACAAGCTGGATGATGACCTGGCTGAATTTATGCACAAAGTGCCGCTTACTTTTTCTGTAGCCGGGATAGGGACCGGAGAGCCATATAAACGTTTTCAGGCCTTAAACGATTTGGCGCAAGACACCAACCCGCTGTTAACCTCAACGGCTATAAAACAGCATATGCGGGCTTCGTTACGGCCGGGTGATCGGTTGTTTATGTTAAATAAACCGATTGGCAGTCTTGTGTTGGGAGAACAAGCAGCGCCAATAAGTATCTATCTGGAGATAGAAAAAAGGGTAATGGAATTGCCTCGGTTTGCCCAAACAATATTTGAGCTGTTACATTCAGGTAACGGGGTTTCAGTGAGAGAGTTATGTGAGCGGATAGCTATAGTACATCCAGAAGAAACACAACATAATATACTGGAAACAGTGTCAGTATTAATCCACAATCAGATTGTCCGGCTGGCTTGCAGTTATAGCTAAAAGGTGGGGAAATGGAGCGGGCAACGGGATTCGAACCCGCGACTCCGAGCTTGGGAAGCTCGTACTCTACCAGCTGAGTTATGCCCGCTTTTTTAAGTGGTCGAGCAAAATTTTACTTAAACCTTCCGAAGTTGTCAACTGTTATTGTCAAGCACATAACAATACCCGAATTTTTCGGGATAAATGGCAGAAGTAAAGCTGTCCACGACTCAGTATTTACATGTGTGGAATAGGGTGTAAATGAGTACAAAATCCATTTTTATTGACGTGTTTAAGTGTTGTCATTCTGAGGACGTAGGCCAAAGAATCTAATTAGACCCTTCGCTAAAGCTCAGGGTGACAATATAAAATGGATGCTGTACTAGTAATTAATCAGCGAAAATATTTCATGACCTGCTAATTTATCCCGGCCATTTAAAAAGCCAAGCTCGATCAAAAAACCGATGCCGATAATATTGCCTTTAAGCTGCTCAATCATTTGGATTACCGCCCCGATAGTGCCGCCGGTAGCCAGCAGATCATCGATAATAAGAACCCGTTGACCGGGAGTGATGGCATCCTGATGGATGTGCAGCGTATCGGTGCCGTATTCTAAATCATAGCTCATCGCATGGGTTTTGTAGGGCAGCTTGCCCGGTTTTCTGATAACCGCTAAACCAGCGCCCAGTTTATAAGCGATGGGAGCGCCGAAGATAAATCCACGGGCCTCTACACAGGCCACCACATCGATATTTTTATCGGCATAATGGGCAGCCAAATCATCCACCGATTGCTTAAACGCCGCCGCATCATCTAACAAAGTGGTAATGTCCTTAAATATAATACCCCTTTTGGGGAAATCGGGAATATCTCTGATTTTTTGTTTTAAATCCAAAATGTTTCTCCTTTTAGTTTAGTGTGGCTATGGTATGTCAATGGATTGTGGTTACATAGGATGTCTCAGGCCGACCACCTGCGGTGGGGCATCAATGTTAGTACTGTCCTAAAATCTTTTCGGCTTGGGGACAAGCTGAAATATCGAACCGCACTATAATGACCTCCGTTTGGCATAGCAATTAGCCTTTTTAGAGTGTGAATTCGCATAAATATATCACGATCAGGCCGTTATTTACAAGCCCAATAACGTATACAATTTAATAGGCTAGTTAAGGGAGTCCAACGAATAGGGGAGGGGGGTTAAAGTAGTTCTGATAAGTTTACCTGCTGGCGAAAGAGGAAGCGCCGCAGTTTCTTTAGCGCTGAACCCTCTATCTGGCGGATTCGCTCACGGGTGAGCCCGAACGTGATACCGATTGCATCCAGGGTTTGCGGCTCAGTGTCTTCCAAACCGAAACGAAGTTTAATGATGTCTTGTTCTTGGTCAGTCAATAGGCTTAACAGTAAATTTATATTCTCTTTGCGATGCTTTAGGGCGGTGGCCTCGATGGGTGAGATGATGGATTTGTCTTCCAGTACATCTTTTAAGGAATTACCGTCTTTACAGCCGATTTCTGTTTCCAGGGAGGCGGGGGGTTGGATCATTTGCAGAATATTAGCAATCTGCTCCGGCGGCAGAGACATTTCCTCGGCAATCTCCGGTGAGGTAGGTATGCGGCCAAATTTATGCACCATATTGCGCAGTACCCGCACGAACCTGTTTAGCCGTTCGACAACATTTATCGGCAACCGGATAGTTCTGGTGTTCTTAGCCAGCGCTCTCACCATGGACTGTCTGATCCACCAGGTGGCATAGGTGCTGAAACGAAAGCCCATTTCCGGCTTGAACTTATCCACCGCTTTTATTAAGCCTAAATTCCCCTCTTCGATTATATCGGCCAGCGGTAATCCACAGTGCATATATCTTTTGGCCACACTGACTACTAACCTGAGATTGCAGTTGATCATTTTCTCCCGGGCCATGATATTTCCCGCCTGGGCTTGTTTTGCCAGTTTAAGCTCATCTTCAGCGTTTAGTACCTGAATGCGGCTGATTTCCTGAAAATAGTACTGGATGGAATCATATTCAGCGTGTTGCTTAAAAGTGGTTTTATCTTGTGGAAGGAACTCCTCCGGCGCTGACTCCGGGGAGTCTATGAGATCATCTTCAAATTCGGTATTTATGTTATCTTTCATAGGGAGACCCGATGTGCCCGAATAACCCGGGGCTAATCAACAGCAAAATGATATTGCATTAACGGGAACCTTGACGTTCTACGCAGTCTATTGATGTCTATCAAATAGACACACCTAGAGTAACGTTTGTACCTTATACAAGAGATAAAAAAAGTTTAATTATTCCCCTTCATGGTAAATATGTCAGCGGATCTACTGTTTTTTCGCCGTGCCTGATTTCAAAATGTAGCCTGGGACTGCTCGCTCGGCCAGTGCTGCCTGTTTTAGCAATTGTTTGACCTTTGGTTACCCATTGGTTAGCGGTCACCAAATTCACCGAATTATGAGCATATACTGTAAAGTACTGGTACTTATGCTTTATTATCACCATATTTCCAAAATATTGCATTTTATTGTCGGCATAAATTACCCGCCCTGAATTGGCGGCCAGAATGTTTGTGCCCGTTGGAGCGGCAATGTCAATGCCATCGTTTTTTATTCCCGGTTGATAACCATAACCGGAAATCATTTTCCCCTTTAAGGGCCAGCTGAATGTAAGTTTACTCGCCTTTGCCGTCTTGCGGCTTTTAGAAGACGTAAGCTTGGGCTTTTGGGTAGGATTGGGAATAAAGAGTTTCTGGCCCGCCTGAATTTTATTCGGATTGGATATCCCGTTGCTGCGTGCTATGTCTTCTACGCGGACGCCATAGGTCTTGGCTCTTCGCCACAGGGTCTGTCCCCGGCGTACGGTATGCTGTGTTCCCTTTGTATATTTGTAATACGCCTTTTTATGTTTGGGTGAGCCTGAACAGCCGAAAAATAGCAACAGTAGTAAACAAGAAATAAGCTGAAAAGAAAAACGACGTAACCAAACATTAAGAAACATCGATCATACGGTAACTGTATTTTTGGCCCAGATAATTCGGGCTAAAGAGTAAGCCTCCAACATCGGCGGTGCAACAGCCACCAAGAGGCGATGTTAGAAACAAACGGCTATCACAGAAGGTACCCATAATTAGTGCGGCTTACGGCTGGTTATGGGCGATCATTTCATAGGCCCAAGCTACAGCCTCTGCCGGATGAATAGTCGAAATTACTTTTGGGTCCACATTCCAGGTTTTTATGCCTATCACCGGTTTGCCCAGCTTTAGCGCCAGCGCTATTTCACTTAGGGTGCCATATCCCCCTGTTATTGCAATGAGTGCCTGGGAGGAATGAACTACCAAAGCATTTCTGGCATGCCCAAGATCGGTAACAATGGGAATATCTATAAAAGGGTTGGCATCGGAAAAACGGTTTCCAGGCAATATGCCCACCGTAATACCGCCAGCCTGTTTGGCTCCCCTGGCGGCAGCCTCCATCACCCCGCCTAAACCGCCGCAGACCAGTACCCCCTCACGCAGCGCAATTTCAGCGCCCACTTCCTCGGCCAGTGCGGCAGTCTCAGGCGAACAACTACCTGCTCCAATTACTCCGATCTGTGGCATCTGGCAGTCACTTTTTATTTAGTAAAAACCGGGAGATTAGCGCTCCGCTGAAAACTATATTACAACCCAGTAGTGTCCGCTCCAAGTTTTTGCACCAGCGGCAAAATGTCTTTTAGTTCTCTCTCCCCTCTGGGGAGAGAGTTAGAGTGAGGGGAAAACCCGGTTTTAAAATCCCCCTCACCTTGATCCTCTCCCCCAAGGGAGAGGAAAAACAGGGAATCTTGTGTTAGAAACTTACCGTAATTATTGACTTTTACGGTGTGCAAAAACTTGGAGCGGACAACGCTGACTACAACCAGTTTATTATAACACCTTTAGCCTGATAATCAAACTAAAAAGACTTTAGTGTGATTTCAAGTGATTGTCGGCTTACAACATATAGGAGTGCTTTTGACTTTCGTGATGAAAATATATATAATCTACTTGTATTTTTATTCACTACTGTCCGGTAAAAAAAATTTAATGGTACAAAAACATTAGGTATATCAGGATGATTGACCCCAAAAAAGACTTTTTCGATTTCAATTTGCTCTGGGATTTATGCCATGATCTATCCACCTTAGAGTGGAAAGGAG
>JAJRUU010000285.1 GCA_024277605.1 bacterium | reverse complement strand
TGCCACCCCCCATTCGGAAATCAGTTTGCTGGTACAGCGTAGTTTCCGAAAAACCATACTATTGAGCAGCACCACCATCTTAATAATATTATTAGCCACTCTATATGGAGTAAGGGTTAACAAAAGGTTGATAATTACTCAGGAAAAGGCGAAGCACCTGGAGGAAGAAAACCGCCTGCAACATGAGATTAGAGAAACGAAGGATTATTTGGAACAAATTCTTTTTTCCGCTGGTGAGGCTATCATATCAACTGACAGCCAAGGACGTATTAGCACTTGGAATCGGGCCAGCGAGGAAATGTTCGGGTACTCTGAAGCAGAGATTATCGGGCAAACCATACAAATAATTATGCCGGATGAGAAATCTAAGTTCAAATTGAACCAACAATCAGATAAAGTATTACAAGAAGGTTCATTGAAAAAAGAGCAAGTCTATAAACGCAAGAATGGTAGCCATTTTGTAGGCTGGCGTACTATTATGGCACTCAGAGACGACAGCGCTGCTGAACAATTAATAGGGCATATCAGGGTTATCAGCGACATAACCGATCTAAAAGAATCGGAACAAAAAATAAAGGATTATTCCGAAGCGTTAGAGAGGAAAATCGGAGAAAGAACGCAGGAATTACGAGAATCTCAACAACTGTTAGAAGCCATCTCCGCAAATGCCCCCTTAGAGATAGCGGTATTAGATAACCAGGGTAAATTGGTATATGTAAATAAGTTTTGGGAATGGATAACCGGAATCCCCTGGCCCAAAGCCCTGGGGAAAAAAATAACCAGACTATGCCCACAATTAGCCGATAATGCCGAGTTTAGTCAGATGATGCGTAATACTTTTGAGCAAAGGCAATCCCAAAACCAGATTGAAGTAAATTATAATGAACAAACCGGCCGTTATACAGGAAAAGGGGTTAATAAAATCTTCTGGGGTATCCCTTTCTTTGATGAAAAGGGCAAATTAACCCGAGCCGCATTTATGGGATATAACGTTACCGAGATAAAAATACTGGAACGCCAGTTAATTCAATCGGAAAAATTGGCGGCTACCGGTAAGCTGGTGGCTGGAATTGCACATGAAATGAATAACCCCTTATTTGGCATACAGGGTTGCCTGGAAAGTATATTGGGCAAGAAAACCCTGAGTTCCCAAGACAGAAATTTTGTGGAGCTTTCTTACAAAGAAACGCACCGGATTACCGGGTTAATCAGAAGGTTGCAGGATTTTCACCGCCCTTCAGATGAAATAATGACCCCTCTAAATATAAATACAATTGTCCGGGATGTGCTATTATTACAATCCAGTTACTTAAAACAGCCTCACATTAAAGTAAAAACCAGACTCAAAGAAGGCTTGCCGCTGGTTATGGCTACCGGAGATCAGTTAAAGCAAGTGCTTATAAATTTAATCAGTAATGCTAAAGATGCTATGCCCAATGGAGGGGATTTGACCATCACCAGCGAATCCGATAATAACAGCGTCTTTGTAAATGTGATTGATACGGGACATGGTATTGACAAAGAGTCTCAAAGCAAAGTCTTCGACGCTTTCTTTACTACCAAGAAAAAAGTTAAGGGAGTGGGGTTGGGACTTTCGGTAAGTTATGGTATAATAAAACGGCATAATGGTGAAATAGAGTTACAAAGTGAGCCGGGCAAAGGCACTAAATTTACGCTGAAGCTACCGGCTTATGAGGTAAATCGTGATATAACAATTTGATTTTGCAGTTAAAATCCACTTAAATCCAGCAGCAGATTTGTATTGGACGCTATATTCAATACAGCTATAGCTGTTTTTACTTAAATTAATAATCAGAAACTAAGAAGGAAACAATATGTCATTTAGACGAAGATTCACTCGCAAGCAGTTTTTAAACCAACCGGATCAGTTTATTGCCACCTCTCAGAATACAGTAGAATTCATACAACAAAATGCCCGGCTTATAACCTCAGTACTTATAGGCGCGGCCTGCTTTCTGGTTTTTGGAGGATTAGTATATTTATATTCAAATAGAGTAAGCGCTGATGCGCAGAAATTAGAAGTTGAGGCTCTGGATTTGTATCATCGACCAATACTAAACGCCGAAGAGATCGCCTCTGGCAAACGGGGATTCAAAAGCGATGAAGAAAGGTACCAAGTCTCGCTGTCCAGATTTAAGCGGATTGTAGATGAGTTCGGTCGGACTCAAACCGCTCAGCGGGCAATGCTCTATATTGGTGATTGCTATTACGGCTTAGGTGAATTTGAAAAAGCCAAAGAGAGCTATGAAGAGTATCTGAGCAAATATCCTGATGATGAATTAATGCAAATTATTCTGCGGCAAAACCTGGGGTACATCAGTGAAGCTCAAGGCAAGCTGGATGAAGCTATCGGCTATTACCAGCAAGCGCTAAAACAAACGACCCCTTCAGCCGGGTTCCTGCTCTATTTAAATATTGCCCGCTGTTATGAGTTAAAACAAAATTGGCAACAAGCCTTGGTTACCTATAACGAAGGAGTATCGGCTTATCCAGAAGAGCCTAAGGTTTCAGATATAAGGCAGCACATCCAAGAGTTGGAGGCTATTGTTTCTTCAGCGAATCCGCCTCAACCATCATCTTGATAAACCGTTTATCCTCAGCCTGCCGCCTAAAGAATCCGGTTGCAAAGCCAAGCCCCCACCCGATGAGAAGCACCACAATTATAATACCGGCCGACTTCACCTTCTCCAGGTTTTTGAGCTTCTTGTTCTGCTGATTTAGCCTGTCGACCTCAAGCAAGGCTTCCTGTACTTGCTTGTTAAGCTTAGAATTTATGTCCGTATATTGCTGTAACTGTTTCTTGCCCTGCATAAACTCATCGGTCTGAGTTTCCAGTTTCAACTGTAATTGAGCGATTTTAGCCACATCAGGCATATCGTTGGTGACCGTGTTTTTGTGTACCCAGCCAAGTGACTTATCTTCAAGCTCCACCTTATACCAACTATCCTGTTTTTCCAGCACCTTAAGGGGATCGCCTACCTGAACCACCTTGTGTACAGCATATTGGGTACCGGCATTAACCCTAATATTCACCGTAGGCACATTCACATAAACTATGTCCTCCTGCGCCTGCGCCAGTGTAACTATAAACAGGGTAGCCAACGCCACCCGCCAGAACACACCTCTCATCTTTCTCTCCCTATGTTCCCAGCCACGGGCTGGACTAATTATTTAATTGATCATTACGCTTGATCCGCCTACTGTTGGCTGTTATATAATTTTCTTGTTGTAACTGCACAAATATGGTAGTCGCAGGCTTTAGCCTGCGCTTGGTACGCAAGCTGAAGCTTGCGGCTACCAATAAGTGTCTGTGCCATTTCAAAGAGACAATGATATTATACAGCCAAATGCGGAGGCTTACACTTTAAGTGTTTTTATAATTAACACCTTTTGACCAGAAACTCAAGGCATAAATTAACTGAGTCGTGGACAGTTTTGCTAAAAAAGGCTCTTCACAAGAATCTGTGGGCAAGTATTGGTTCCGGCAACTTGCCAAGAGTATGATACAAGGCAATTTTCAGGCAATCAGTTGTTCTGAAACCGAATGATTTTCTGATA
>JAJRUU010000041.1 GCA_024277605.1 bacterium | reverse complement strand
GGGGTAAACCGATTGGTGATTTAAAGAAAACCGGAAAAACTCAAAATAAGGGTACTAAAATACTTTTTAAGCCGGATAAACAAATTTTTGAGTGTATGGAATTTGATTTAGATATTTTATCAAACAGATTAAGGGAATTATCATTTTTAAATAGCGGTATTAAAATATCAATTTTAGATGAGAGAGTTGATAAGGAATCAACTTTTTTTTATAAGGGGGGTATAAAGTCATTTGTTGAGCATTTAAACCGTAATAAAACTCCGCTTAATAAAGAAACCATATATTTAGTGAAAAAAAGAGATAGTGTAATAATAGAAGCTGCTCTTCAATATAATGACGGCTACAGTGAGCAAATATTTTCCTTTGCTAATAATATAAATACCCATGAGGGAGGAACACATTTATCGGGTTTTAAAGCAGCGCTTACCAGAACCGTTAATAGTTATATAGCTTCTCGTGATTTGGCAAAGAATCTTAAGGTGAATATTCAGGGAGATGATATAAGGGAGGGGTTAACGGCGGTTTTAAGCGTAAAGCTTCCTAATCCTCAGTTTGAAGGGCAAACTAAGACAAAACTGGGAAATAGTGAAATAAAGGGAATAGTAGAAGCGCTTGTAAATGAAGAATTGGCTACATTTTTGGAGGAAAATCCCAGTGTGGCCAAGATAATAATAGAAAAATCGGTAAATGCGGCTCAAGCCAGGGAAGCTGCCCGTAAAGCCAGAGACATAACCAGACGAAAAGGGGTGCTGGAGAATAGCTCTCTTCCCGGAAAATTAGCGGATTGTTCGGAGAAGGATCCAGCCGAATGTGAAATATTTATAGTGGAGGGAGAATCGGCCGGTGGATCTGCCAAACAAGGTCGAAACCGTCAGCATCAGGCTATATTGCCTCTAAAGGGTAAAATATTGAATGTAGAAAAGGCTCGTATAGATAAGATGTTGAGTAATGAAGAAATAATTACCCTTGTATCTGCTTTAGGGGTAGGTATTGGAAAGGTTGATTTTGATATTAGTAAAGCCAGATATCATAAAACCATAATAATGACCGATGCAGATGTGGATGGTTCTCATATTCGTACTCTTTTACTTACTTTTTTCTTCAGACAAATGGAGGAATTAATAAAGAGAGGGTATTTGTATATTGCTCAACCGCCACTGTATAAGGTGAGTAAGGGAAAGAAAGAAAAATATTGGAAGCAGGAAAAGGAATTACAAGAATATTTGATTAATGAGGGAACCAAACAACTGATGGTGACCTTTGAAGGAAACGGGAAAGAGTTAACCGGCGCCAGCTTGAGAGATTCCATAAAATGTCTGGTTGAATACGATTTTTACTACAGGAAAATGAGACATCATCAAATAGAACCCGACATTTTAGAATCAATAATAAAAAATTGGGAACGGTCTAATAAAAATGTTTTTGAATATCGAGAAAATTTACAGAATTATATTGATAACTTAGTCAACTTGTTAGATTATCCAATCCAAGTAAATATTAAAGAGGACGAAGAGCACAGTTTGTGGTTTGTTGAATTGGTGTTTAAAAAGGGTGATATTACCAAAAAAGTGATAATAGATCACGAGTTAATAAGTTCTCCTGAGTTTAAAAGTTTGGTAAGGTTACATGAAAAAATAAGTGAAATGGATAATCCTCCCTATATAGTGAAAGAGGGAGAAAAAAATGAAAAAAAAATAAATTCTAAAGAGGAATTGTTTGAATATGTACTGGAAATTGGCAAGAAGGGAAGTAATATTCAGCGTTATAAGGGCTTAGGAGAAATGAATCCCGACCAACTCTGGGAAACAACGATGAACCCGGAAACGAGAACCTTACTTAGAGTAAGGATAGAAGATATGGTGGAGGCAAACGAGGTATTTACCATTTTAATGGGAGACAAGGTAGAACCACGTCGTGAGTTTATAGATACATATGCCTTGGAAGCGAAAAATATAGATGTTTAACCCGAAAAAACAGGGTATTGTCCTAGGCGAAGCTACCTTTAGTTGAAAAATATAAATTTATATTTTTCCTGATCAGCTGCCTCGGACAAATATAGCTGTATTGGACGTTGGCTAATGAAACTTATCTCACAAGGGATGTTTTGTAAACCCAGACTAAATTTATGAATAGATCAGGTTTAATAAATAAGAGGTGCAAATAATAACATGGATGTTGTTAAGCATAAAACTATAAATATAGAAGATGAGATGAAAAATTCTTATCTTGATTATGCAATGAGCGTAATCATTGGCAGGGCTTTACCGGATGTAAAAGATGGCTTAAAGCCGGTACACCGCCGAATATTATATGCCATGCACGAATTGGGGATGGTTTGGAATAAACCATATAAAAAATCGGCTCGTGTAGTGGGTGAAGTGTTGGGTAAATTTCACCCGCATGGAGATACAGCGGTGTATGATGCCCTTGTAAGAATGGTGCAGGATTTTTCGTTGCGTTATCCTTTAGTTGCCGGTCAAGGAAACTTTGGTTCTATAGACGGTGATTCGGCGGCGGCCATGAGATATACGGAGGTAAAATTAGGCAATATTACCGAGGAAATTCTGTCGGATATAGAAAAGGAAACAGTTGAATTTACAGCAAATTTTGATGATACGCTAGTAGAGCCGGTAGTAATGCCTGCCAGATTACCGAATCTACTTTTAAATGGGTCATCGGGAATTGCGGTTGGTATGGCTACCAACATTCCGCCACATAATCTGGTAGAAATTGTAGATGGTATTATTTTAGTAATAGAAAATCCTAAGCTTGAAGTGGAAGAATTATTAACTGTAATAAAAGGTCCGGATTTTCCCACGGGCGCCTTTATTTACGGATTAAAAGGTATTAGGGAAGCATTTCTTACCGGAAGAGGGCAAATACGCCTGCGGGCAAAAGCGCAGATTGAACAACTAAAGGATAGAGAAGCTATTATTGTAAACGAGCTTCCATATCAAGTAAATAAATCGAGATTAATAACAAAAATAGCGGGTTTGGTAAGGGACAAGAAACTAGAAGGCATTTCCGATTTAAGGGATGAATCCGACAGAGACGGAATGCGAATAGTAATAGAGCTAAAACGAAACGAGATAGCGAATGTGGTATTGAATCAACTGTATAAACATACGGTGATGCAAACTACTTTCGGGGTAATTATGCTGGCGGTGGTAAATAAACAACCCCTGGTGCTTAACATAAAAGAGTTAATAGTTCACTATATAAATCATCGTAAAGATGTAATTATTCGGCGCACCAGGTTTGAGCTGGACAAAACGGAGAAGAGGCTACACATTGTAGACGGCTTAATCAGGGCCCTGGAACACTTGGATGAAGTAATCGCCCTGATTAAAAGGTCGTCTACTCCCGAAATGGCCAGAAAAGGCCTAATGGAACAATTTAAACTTACCATAATTCAAGCGCAAGCTATATTAGAGATGAGATTACAGCGGCTTACCGCTATGGAACAAGATAAACTCAAAGAGGAGCATCAAAAATTATTGGCTATTGAGAAGCAGCTGCAAGCCATTTTGGATAGTGAAGCCTTAGTTTTAAATTTGATAAAGGAAGATTTGCTGAATATAAAACAGAAATACGGTGATGCAAGGCGCACGGTGATAGTAGAAGAATCCCCGGAAATTGACTTTGAGGATATGATAGTAGAAGAGGATATGGTGGTGGTAATAACCCACGGTGGATATATAAAACGAACTGCCCTCACCCACTATCGCATTCAAAAAAGAAAAGGGGCCGGGGTTAGAGGTATTACTACCAAGGAAGAGGATTTTGTAGAACACTTATTTATCAGATCCACCCATGATTATATTATGTTTTTTTCTGACCTGGGCCGGGTATATTGGCGTAAGGTGCACGAGCTTCCGTTAGCCGGTAGACAGGCCAAAGGCACCGCCGTTGTAAATTTGCTTCAATTAGGTGCGGAAGAGAAAATAACTGCCTTTTTGCAAGTAAAGGATTTTCCCGCTGATCAGTTTGTAGTTATGGCTACCCTTAAGGGGGTTATAAAGAAAACGTCACTGGATGCCTTCAGTCACCCCAGAGCTGGTGGCGTAATTGCTATCGGCCTGGATAATGGGGATAAATTAATTTCGGCAAAGGTGTCCTACGGAGAACAAAAAGTCCTGATTGCTACCAAGCTGGGCCAGGCGATGCACTTTCAGGAAGACCAGGTAAGATGTACGGGGCGTCCCGCCCGCGGGGTGAGAGGAATTACCCTTAAACCCGGCGATGAAGTAATTGGTATGGAAGTGGTAGGAAAAGATGACACTATATTAACTGTAACCGAAAAGGGGTATGGTAAACGGAGCAAAATTGGCAGATATACAATAAAGCACCGGGGTGGGTTGGGAGTAAAAAACATGAAAATAACTCCTAAAAATGGCCAGGTAGTGGGAATTATTCAGGTGCTCAAAGAGAATGAAAGCGTTATGTTAAGTACAGCCGAAGGAACACTTATTTGGATGACGGTAGAAGATATTTCCGTTATTGGCCGCGCTACCATGGGAGTGAAATTGCAGAATTTAGGGAATAACGATAAGGTAGTGGCGGTAGCCAAATTAGTGGAGACGGAGGATTGAAATTGTTGTTTTATCGAAGAATAATTTGTTGCTTGATCGGGATATTGTTAGTCGGGGCAATAGGCTGTCAATCCAAAATAGAACAGGAGTTTGAAGAAGCGCAGGTTTTTGTAAGTAAGGGGAAGTATGTTGAAGCGTTAAAGGTGTTCAATGGAATTATTAGCCGCTATCCCTCCGGAGAATTTGTAGAACAAGCGCTTTTCTGGTCAGGTAATATTAATTATTTATATCTGAATAAATATCAAACAGCGCTTGAGCGGTTTGAAGAACTGGTTGTTTCCTATCCCAAAAGCTCCTGGGCCCAGGCAGCTCGGTTTGATAAAGCCACAATTTATCAAGAAGTCTTAAAAGATCCTCAAGCGGCAATTATGCAATATCAAGAAATTATTGATTTTGTTCCGGGAACGGCAAAGGCAGCGTTAAGCCAATTACATATAGCCTATTGTTATGATAAATTGGGCAGAGCAGAGCAAGCTGTTATTGAAGCCCAAACAGTAATAGAAGAATATCCTGATAGTGAATATGTGGATGATGCCAGATTAGCCATAGGGGAAATCTATCTTGTAAAGGGAGAATATAATTTAGCCATAAAGGCATATCAAGCGCTTATTTTTAAACATCCCGAAAGCGAACTACAAATAGAGGCCAAATTTGATCAAGCAGTATGTTGGGAAGAGTTGGGTGAATTGGAAAAAGCCTTTGAGGAGTACAAAAAAATCATGGAAAAATATCCCAATCCTTCAGTCTTAGAGCGCCGGATTAAAAATGTGGGCGAGAAAATAGCCAAGAAAAATAAGAAATGGAAACAAAAATGGTAGATAAACCCACACAAGAGAAAAAGAGAAAGATATTAGCTAAAACGCGTTGGGTGGTTTTAGCTTTTTGTTTTTTAACCATTGGAATATTCGGGTACCTTTATTATTTGAGTAATGGCTTGCCGGATATAAAACAAATTGATAGTTATCGTCCCAGCCTAACCACCAAGCTCTATTCTCTAGACAACCGGGAGTTTGCTCAGTTTGCAGTGGAAAAAAGGACATTGGTTAAGCTAAACGACGTTCCCCAAGCGTTAAAAAATGCGATTGTAGCGGTTGAAGATGCCCACTTTTACCAACATCATGGCATAGATTGGGTAGGTATTGCCCGTGCAGCCACCAAAAATTTTAAAGCCCGGCGATTTGTTGAAGGTGGCAGTACCATCACTCAACAATTGGCCCGAGCCTTGTTCCTCACCCCTCAGAAAGCTATTGTTCGCAAGTTACGGGAAGCGTTACTGTCATTTAAGATAGAAGCGCAATATTCAAAAGCGGATATTTTGGAACTGTATCTCAATCAGGTTTATCTTGGTCATGGAGCTTATGGTGTACAAGCTGCGGCGCTTAATTATTTTGGTAAACCGGTAAGCGCACTGAATCTGGCAGAATGCGCCATGATAGCCGGTCTGCCCAAGGCGCCCAATTCCTATTCTCCTATTCGCCATCCAATTAAAGCCAACCAGCGAAGACAACATGTGCTTGATCGAATGCTGGGCGAAGGCTATATAACCAAAGAGCAACATCAGGCAGCGGTTGTAGAAGAACTACATTTAAAGCCAAAAAGCGGAAAAGACACAGCCCCCTATTTCACCGAATATATAAGACAGCAATTAGAGCAAAAATACGGCAGTACAGCTCTCTACCGTGACGGGTTGAGGGTTTATACTACCCTGGACTTGAAGCTTCAACATCTGGCCCAGGAGGCGCTTCAGTGGGGCATTAAAGAGGTTGATCGGCGACAGGGTTATCGGACCATCAAAGAAGACACCCCAATAGACCCCCGTATGATTCCTCAGGCTGATTTAGCAAAACTGGAAATCGGTGAGCAATACTTAGGCCTGGTAGAAACTGTAGACCCCGATGGGCTTATGGTTAAGGTTGGCGCATGTCAAGGTGATTTGTCGGCTAAGCAGATGAGCTGGCTCAAAACTAAACCGGAGAAGCTGTTTGAACCAGGCAGCAAAATAATTGTAAAGGTGCTGGGCATCGAAAAAACCGGTGAGCAACCTCTTTATCGCCTGGCCTTGGAGCAGGATCCGCTTAACCAGGGCGCCATAGTAGTGTTGGATCCGAAGACGGGGTATATCTTATCTTTGGTGGGGGGGTATGATTTTAACACCAGCAAATTTAACCGGGCGACACAAGCCCGACGCCAGCCCGGTTCTTCTTTTAAGCCCATAATTTATGCTACCGCACTGATGCAGGGCATGACCCTGGCCGATATTATTCTGGATACGGCCATTATCTATAAAGAGGAAGGGGTGGATGAGGAGTGGAAACCGGTTAATTACTATGAAAAATTTTATGGTCCTACCACGTTGAGAAAGGCATTGGAACACTCGCGTAATGTGGTTACCGTTAAACTGCTGGAGCGGGTAGGTATAGGGAAGGAACCTATTTCAAAAAGAGCTTTCCGAAATAATAAATTAGTTTTAAAGTTACTTAAGGAAGAGATAATCCAAGAAGAAGCTATCAAAAACAAATTTTCCAAAGTTTATTTTAATGATCTCATAAAGACAGAAAGCCAACTGAAAGGACGTTTAGAACAAATTGGGATTAGTGAAATAAAGCCAATTTTAGCTGTTTGGCGAAAATCTCAAAATGCGATACAAACAGCGCGCAGGTTAGGAATAAAAAGCGCGTTGGCGGATGATCTCTCTTTGGCCCTGGGTTCTTCAGGGGTAACTTTGCTGGAGCTTACCAGCGCTTACGGGGTCTTTGACAACGGAGGCCGGAGCGTACTACCGCTCTCAATTCGCTACGTGACCGATAACCAGGGAAACATACTGGAAGAAAATATTCCTAAACCAAAACAGGTTCTGGATGAAGGAATTGCTTATCTAATGACCAGCCTGTTACAGGGGGTTGTGGAACATGGTACCGGTTGGCGGGCTAAACAAATTGGACGGCCGCTGGCGGGTAAAACCGGAACCACAAATAAATATATCGATGCCTGGTTCATGGGCTTTGCTCCCCAGCTGGTGACCGGCGTATGGGTTGGTATGGATGAAAACAAACCCTTAGGCCCGGTGGAAACCGGTTCAAGAGCTGCCAGCCCAATTTGGGTCAGATTTATGAAAGAGGCCCTTAGAGATATTCCGATACAATCCTTTATCCCACCGCCAAAGATAGTAAGGGTAAGCGTGGATTCGGAATCAGGTCTGCTGGCTACCGAAGAATGCGAGAATATAACCGTGGAGGATTTTGTGGAGGGCACCCAACCCCAAGAACTCTGTGATTGTCATCGACCAACCGGGAATAAATTCTTGATGGTGGATCTTGATTTAAGCCGCCAGGATACTTCGCTGGCGGATGCTGCCGTTACCAAAGAGGAACCAGCTGGATTCAGTCTGGATTAACAGTGTAAACCCAGGCGGTTTACTTTAAATGCCTAGATCAGTTTTAGAAAAAACGGCTTCCAGATTATAACCTGCTTCCGCTAGTTTTTTCTTCCCGCCAGCTTCACGATCTACAATACAGATAACCCGTACTACCTGACAACCAAACGCTTCCAGACGCTTGATTGCCGCCACTACGGACTTGGCGCTGGTTATTACATCTTCAACGATTATTACCTTAAAGCCGGGACTAATGTTCCCCTCAACGTCTTTTTGTGTTCCATGTTGTTTGGTAGAGCCCCGGACAAAAAAGGCGGGGATGGGGACACCCTCTAAATAACTTACTAGCGACACAGCGCTGGCAATAGGTATTGCTCCCAAAGCCGGCCCGCCAATAGCGGCTATATCATCTCCCTTTATTAAATCAAATATAAGCTTACCAATTAAATACGACCCTTCAGGGTGAGTGGTGAGCATGCGAGCATCTATATAATAATTGCTGGTTGCCCCGGAAGAGAGGCTAAAGTCACCCTTTTTTAAAGCCGTCTGTTTAAGTAGTTCCAGTAATCTTTCTTTTTCTGTCATATGTACTCCTTAAAGGGAAGGGGGGGCTGGCCTTAATCCAATTTCATGGCCAGTCCCCATTTTTCCCTTTAGCGAAATAGATAAAACTTATATGCGTTATTTTAATAGTTATATTAAGTTTACATAAGTTCAGTTACTCTAACAAAAACTCCAAAACCCCTTTTTCAAGCATTGCTAAATTAAAAAGGTAATCATTATAGTTAAAAGTTTCTCGAAGCGGTTTTGCTGTTGTTTTCCAGCCCATTCCGTCAGTAATCCAAAAGAACTTATACTTACCATTTAAAGCCACTACTGTCCGGTTAATAATCGAATAAATTCAACTGGATACAACCAGATGTTTCAGTTTTTTGGTAATCACATTGCGTAAGTAGC
>JAJRUU010000040.1 GCA_024277605.1 bacterium | reverse complement strand
CATCTTTTGGCCCCTTCATGGCAAAGATTTATTTCCGACCATTATACCATATTCTGCTGCTAAAGTCCGACAGACTCCTAGGCCTGGTAGCAGGCTAAACTTTTATGGATGTCTGCTTTAACCTCTTTTCCGATAATGAGTCTGGCGCAGCTTGAATAGAGCTGGCCTGACCGGGTTTTAAGGACTGATAAACATACTCCAACTCCGTAGTATCCAATTGATCGATCGTCTGATATATATCCGCTTCCAGCTCTACTGCCAGTGGAGAGAAAACAGCAGACCGGACTATATCGTTGGTGTTAAGCTCTTGGGCTAGCTTCATAGAAAGTGTATCCATTTCAACCTCATCCAAGCCCCAAATACTGTTGACCAGCTCATCCTGCGGCAGTAATTCATCCCAAAGTCCTGCATCTGCGACTATATTGTTCTGATAAGTTACCAGGTTGTTGTCGGGAATCTCTACAGGTTGCCTGCGATGACCGAATATATACATAACCAGCATCAGGCAGCCTACCATCCCCACGGCATACGCCAATCTGGGAAGTGAGATGAGGCGATATAACCACTCCGCAGGGCTTTCTTTTTTGGTTTTGATGCGCGCTAGTGTTTGCGATGATAGGTTTTGCCAGAAAGCTTCCCCCGGATCGGCTATCTTCTGGGCGGTTAAGGCTGCTTCAAGTTTGCCAAGCGTTTCCTGTTCGCCCTGACAGGCTTGACAGACTGCCAGATGCTCAGCCAGTTTAGCCTGCTGCCCGATGGATAACTCTCCGAAGCTGTGTTCAAGCAAGAGTTTGTTCATCTCATGACATTTCATGGCGAGACTTCCTTTTTCAGCATTGCGCCCTTTAATTTATTTAAGGCATGATAGTAATTTACCTTTACTGTTTCTGCCTGAGACCCCAAAATTCCGGCTATTTCTTTATAGCTTAGCCCCTGATAAACCCTGAAGATTACCGTAAGGCGCTGTTTTTTTGGAAGCTTATCCACTGCCTGTCGTAGCTGCATGCTGGTTTCCTCGTTAATTATGGTATCTAAAGCGCTGGCTTCATCCACCAGGTTTGCTTCATCTACATCTACCCATATATAACGCTTGTTTGTACGGAGGTGATTCCGGCTCAGGTTTAAGGCGATCTTATATAACCAGGGCTTAAACTGGGCGTCATCCCTTATCTGGCCAACCCTCTTATGTGCCTGGATGAACACCGCTTGAGTAAGCTCAGCCGCCTGATCATGATCTCTTACTATGCGCATGACAAAGTAATAAATCGGCCGCTGATAATGGTTTATCACTTCGGCCCAGGCGTCAAAATCGCCCCGTTTAATCGCTTGAATTAATCCTGTATCGCAAATTGCCAGATCACCTCTCTTCATTAGCTAAGACACCTGGATAACGAAAAGGTAAAAAATAAAAATCAGGACGCAGATTTTCGCAAGATTAACGCAGATTTTTGTTATTACAATCCTGCAAATCCGCCTTTATCTGCGTCCCATTTTATTTCTTACAATCTACGCAGTATACCCAGAAGACAATCTAAATCTTCACGGGTATGGGTAGCCATTAGACTTATTCTAAGGCGGCATTTTCCTTTAGGTACTGTGGGTGGGCGGATGCCGGGAATGAGGATACCATGTTCGAAGAGGTAAGCCGAGGCTTTCATCGTTTTCGATTCATCCCCCAGTAGTATAGGTATAATAGGGGTCATTGACCCCATGGTATCGAACCCCAGCTTGAGTAGGCTGGCTTTTAAATAATGCGTATTATGCCACAATTTTCCACTTAGCTCAGGTTAGTCGGCAATGATTTTTAAACCCGCAATCGAGGCGGCACAGGCTGCCGGTGGCAGGGCGGTGGTATAAATAAAGCTGCGCGCCCGCTGGCGCAGGAAATCTATTACCTCGTGGCTACCGGCGACAAAGCCCCCCAGGCTGCCTACCGCTTTGCTCAATGTACCCATGACTATATCCAACTCATCTTCCAAACCGAAATGCTCTACCGCCCCCCGCCCATGCTGCCCCAAGACACCGGTTGCATGTGCCTCATCTACCATGATGATCGCTCCATATTGACGTGCCAGTTTTACCAGTCCGGGTAACGGCGCCAAGTCTCCATCCATACTGAAGATGCTGTCAGTTATAATCAATCGCCTGGCGTATTTTGGGCTACGTTTTAAGATGCCTTCCAGGGCATCGAGGTCACAGTGGGGGTATACCTGAAGTTTTGCCTGACTCAAACGACAGCCATCAACTATACTGGCATGACAAAGGCGGTCGATGATTACCGTATCCTGTTGACCCACTAAGGCGCTGATTACTCCCAGGTTGGCCATATAACCGCTGGGAAATACAATAGAAGCCTGGGTCGCTTTGAAGCGGGCTAATGTTTGCTCCAATACTTGATGCGGTCTTAAACTGCCGCATACCAAGCGCGACGCTCCACTGCCCCAGCCATATTTTTGGATAGCTGAAACGGCGGCATCTTTAAGCCGCTCGTCATTTGCCAGCCCCAGGTAATTGTTGGAGCAGAAAGCTAAATATGATTTTTCATCAATAATAACCCGGCTGTCAGTGGGGCTGTCTATAACTTTGGGATCCCTATAGAGACCGCTTTGCTTTAACATAAGCAACTGGTCTGATATATATTGGAGAAATGCTTGATCGGGCATATATAGAATTTTCCTTGCGCTGGATAAGATATTTTGCTAAGTTTCTTTAGTACCGTAGGTGTTATATCATTTTCTCTTTGAAACGGCACATACACTTATTGGTAGCCGCAAGCTTCAGCTTGCGTATCAAGCCGCGGGCTAAAGCCTGCTACTACCATATTTGTGCAGTTGCAACTGGAAAATTATATTATATCCTGCATTAAGTCAAGGAGCAAGTTTTGAGTTCTATTGTTATCGCCTTATTCGCTTTAATCAGCTTTGCGCTGACCTCAATTGATACGGCTACCCGCTTGCAGCGCTATACTCATCCTGGCTTTGTGGCTGGTGTATGGGGCCTGTACCTGCTTTTACCGGGGGAAAAAGCCAGTGTCCAAACGTATTAGCAATTGATAAAGGCTTATGTTATAATTCTATCAACCTGGGAGATTTAATGGCGGAATTGGATTTTGAGAAATTATTTAATGCAGCAGCCAAACGGCATGGGCATAAGTGCCCCAGTTTGTATTATGGGGTAAAGGGAACTATCGCGGCGCTTACACTGGCGTCTAAGAGCAATATTGCCGTAAAGCAGGCTGCCGTGCAGGGAAAAAGCAAGTGTATTCGTGATGGCGCCGGTACGGTATTTGCGTCAGAAACGCAGCTTACGCCGGTACTGCTGGATGAGGGGTGTGGTATATGCCTTGCTGATGGAGCGCAGAGCATACAGCTTACAGTGAAATCCCAGGTGCGGGAAAAGGTAAATAGCTTAAATAAGCAATTTGCAACAGAAGAATTTCAGCAACAGGGGCTGAAATATCTACAAAGTTTGAGCGAAGAAGATATATTTGATGTAACGGAAAAGTGATGGAGTCGTAAAAAGTCTGAAAACCGTCGTTTTGTCATTCTGAGCGAAGCGAAGAATCTAGTTTTTCAGTATAATACGAGACCCTTCACTTCGTTCAGGGTGACATGTGGGGACTTTTTTCGAAACCATCAAAAGTAGTTTAACCACTTTTTGATAAATACAAATGAGATTAAATAGCTATATCCGCCAGGCGGTTTTGTTGTCTTTCGCTGTGGCATTGATGTTTTCCTGTAAAACAGTTACGGGCGGCATATCCAACCGTGATCCTTCAGATATACCGTATCATATGGTGAAAACAAAGAACAATACACGTTCTTACTGGCAATTCATCGAACGTTATTCGGATAGCAAACACGTTGAGGAAGCTAAAGTTAAATTGGCCGGGTTGCTTGTCAAGGACAAGAAAAAAGAAGAATTATTGAAATATGTGCGGCAGTTTCCAGAGCATAAGCACTTAGTAGTGGAAGTATTAAAAGAAATTGAGATTCTGGAACAAATCCAAGAACATTTCATGATAAATATACCAAATGGCGGGCGAGTGGTTGTTCGGCCTGGAGATGTGATTTATATCCACGGTTACCTTAAGGCGTATGCCAGCTTTTCGTAAGAGATGGATGATATGGAAGACGATGAGGATGTGGAAGAATCAGAAGATGCTGGAGAGTCAGCAGAAGATACTGAAAAAACGAGTTATGAGATCAGGCTGGAGACATTAAACACCACAAAATTTATTAAGTTAGAGCTATTGGCTGACAAATCCTTTGTAATGGTGGAAAAATTTAACGCACTGGTTAATATATATTGTAAGTTTAGCATCTCTTCCGATGCGCCTCCGGGAACGTATCATTCATCAGCTATATTTGGGGCGTATCAAATAATCTCGCCTGAAGAGGAATCTCGCAAGGGTGGCAAGGAAATAAGCCTTACCGTAGAAGTGGCGGAACATCCACTGGATTCGTTGGGTCTGTTGGAGGTGGATTTTGAAGCGGTAAAGTACTTTAAAGGTAAGCAGGATAACATTCAAAAAGAGATAGATGGCTTAATAATACCTAAAGGGAGGGCCTTTGGCTCCCGATATATGTATAAATATAACCTTGAAAATTTTACCATGCGTAGAGCTGAGTATGAAACAGCCCAGGTCCAAGCCTGCAATCATTTAAAGCAAGCAGCCGGGCAGGCGGCGCCTTAGATTGCGCAAGTTGCGCAGGCATATATAGATAAACTGCAAAAAAATAAATTATTCGTTGAATATAAACCTGTTAACTAACTAAAGGGTATCTTGAAAGCACACGCAGAAGAGGAGGAATGATTATGGAAGCACTCGGTAGTACTATTACCCAGCACATTGTGGCCGCGCAGCGCAAGCATCCTGAGATTGGTGATCTCTCCGGCACACTGAATGATTTACTGGCAGTTGCCAAGGTCATATCCAGAGAGGTTAACAAAGCCGGATTGGCTGGGATTCTGGGGCTGACCGGAGAGGTAAATGTACAGGGCGAAGAGGTGCAGAAGCTGGATGAATATGCCAATGACATTATCAGCAAGCAGATGGCGGCTTCAGGCTATGTGTGTGTGATGGCCTCGGAAGAGGTGGATGATCCGATCCCGGCTGAACCTGGCTGTGAGGGGGAGTATACCCTGGCATTCGATCCGCTGGACGGTTCTTCCAATATCGATGTTAACGTGAATATCGGCACCATCTTTTCTATTCACCGCAAGATCACTAAAGCTGCCGCCGGTACCGCAGAAGACCTGTTGCAGCCCGGAAGGAAGCAAGTCTGTGCCGGTTATATCGTATACGGTTCCAGCACCATGCTGGTTTATAGTGTCGGTTACGGGGTTCATGGCTTTACACTGGATCCCAGTATTGGGGAATTCATCCTCTCCCATCCCAACATAACCATGCCTGCCCGAGGTAAAATATATAGCGTAAATGAGGGCAATCATAATTACTGGCATAAAAATACCAAGCGCTATGTAGAGTACCTGAAGGAAAGCGATCCGAAGACCAAACGTCCATATAGTTTACGTTATATAGGCTCGCTGGTGGCCGATTTTCATCGCACTCTGCTTAAGGGCGGCATCTTTATGTATCCCCGGGATTATAAGGATCCCAATAAACCCAAGGGTAAACTGAGACTGCTTTATGAAGCCGCCCCAATGGCTTTTCTGGCGGAGCAGGCCGGCGGCCGGGCCAGCGATGGGGAACAGAATATCCTGGATATAGCGCCTACCGGTCTGCATCAGCGGGTACCGCTGTATATCGGCAGCCGCGAAGACATAGACCAGGCCGAGGAATTTGTTCAAGGAAAAATATAGGCTGATACAATAAAGATGGTCTCGTAAAAAGTCGTCATTCCAGCGAAAGCGGGAATCCATCCTGATTTTAACTATCGGAAAATACTGGATTCCCGTTTACACGGGAATGGCAATAATCTGTGTTTTCTGACTTTTTACGAGACCATCAATAGAGGCTTTCGGCGCTCTCCAATGGGCTGGGAGCCTTTATTGTAGGGAGCCTGACACAGTTATATTGAACACTCCCCAATGGGCTATATTTCTCACTTGTCTAAGCTAACGAACCCCAAAGTCCGACAGACTCCTAGACCCATATAATCCTTAAGCCTACCAACATAACTTAGCATATTAGAGGCTCTCTTGCCAAACTATATTTTATAGTAGTGCAAACTTGACTTTACAACCAATTTTGCTAGTATGGTGCGATAATTATAGAAAGACTAAACTTCCTGATGTTGTGATGAGTTTAAAATAATTATGAGCGCTAGCAATACATTATATCTTAGTATAGATGTCGGTTCCATCAGCGTCAAACTGGCGCTGTTGGATGATGAGTGCAATATTGTCAGCACCGGGTATCATCGGCATTTTGGCCAGCCGCTTAAAACCGTGCATGCGGCGCTGGGGCAGTTGCTTGGGCAGGTTGAACAACACCATATCTGCCGGGTAGGGGTTACCGGTTCGGCCAGCCGCCTGGTGGGTGAGTTACTGGGCGCTGAAATGGTTAATGAGGTGATTGCCCAATCTCAAGCCATAAT
>JAJRUU010000039.1 GCA_024277605.1 bacterium | reverse complement strand
CTACTGCGACAAGTGATAAACATATCCATTTTCCCGGTCATTTTCGTTAAATAGTCACGCTATTCGCCTCAAATGATCGAAAAAATGGACTATATTTCTCACTTGCCTCGCTACGAACCCCAAAGTCCGACAGACTCCTAGCCTGAGTTTATGAATAGATCAGGAGTAGAGAACATCTTACCACTATCTGATTGAGGACATTTCTACTTGTGCCAAACCTGATATTATCCTTTGTGGATGACAATAAGATTAACGTTGTGGTTTACTGTATTTAATGATAAAGTTATGTGAAAATTGCTTTATTGTCACATTTTTTTGAAAACAAAACACAGAGATACTTATACAGTAGCCGAAACAAATAAGGCGGATCTCGTATAATATCCTTGAAAACAGCAATTAATGGCACTGCTAAATAAATCCTACCTTTCTCTTTTTATGTTATTTCAGCTGCTGCTGGCGTTCTTCAGTATGCTGGAGATAATGGGGCGCGAAAAAGATCGGCTAAACCCACCCTTGTTGCGGCAGATTCATAGAATAAACGGCTATGTTTTTATTGGCCTATTCTTTGTGCTTTCTTATTATTGTATGATATTTATTCGGGCAACCCATGGAGAAATATCGTCCCGTATTTTATTACATTCATTATTTGCTATAGGGGTAATACTTATGCTGACGACTAAAATTTTATTCATCAGGAGGTATAGGAAATTTATGAGCAAGGTACCCGCTTTCGGGCTGACTATTTTTTTTCTGGCGGCGGGTTTAGTGGCCACCTCCGGTGGGTACTACCTGGTTACTTCGGCTGAACCGCTACCACAGTCCCAGGAACTTGCCGGCAACCAGCCGGATGCATCACAACAGGCGCTGGTAGAAAAAGGGCAGGAATTATTCAACAAGTGGTGTGTCGCCTGTCACGATCCAAACAGTAAACGTGCCGGCGGGGGGCCTGGCTTGCAGGGCATATTAAAGGTGGATAAATTTCCGGTGAGTCATTGGGCGGCAACAGTGGATAATGTGCGCCGCCAGCTGCGCACCCCATTTAGGCTAATGCCACCTCAGGTGCATCTAAGCGATGAAGAGCTTGATCATATTATTGAATTCCTTAAAACCATTTAACCCGGAGCAAAGGAATGTTTAAAAAGCTCGGAGTTTTACTATGTTTAATATCGCTGGTAAATGCCTGCGCCTCAGTTCCAACACATAAACCTCAGGTAGAGATTAAAACGCGGCATCAGACATTTGACTTAACACAAGCCGGAAAGGCCAAAATTGCCATTCTTCCCATGCGTGATTTTTCTGAGCACTTCGGATTTGCTTACTCGGCCATTGCAATGGATACTTTTATCAAGGAGATTAAAAAGAAGTTCCCTGAATTGGAATTAGTTGACCCGAAAGATACGGCTAACTTAGCAAAAGATATAGGAAAAGGAGAGGATTATAAACTATTTGTCGACAAATGCATAAGCGACAACAAATATTGTATTGAACAAAACAGGTTATTGAAGATATTTAAAGACTCGGGGGTTAATTATGTAGTAAGCATGACTATTGGTACACTAAACGTTCCCGGCCCGGTTAGCATTATGGTGTATTATCTGTCGACTACCATATATGATATAGATCTTGGCGGAGAAGTTGTCTACAATGCTTTTTCACAAGGCGAAATCTACCTCAGCGAAGAGGACACCAACCAGCTCTTAAAAGATGTTATGCAGGAGATCAGTCGGGTGGTGGTGGCTAGAATATAGCCGGGAAAAAGTGAAGGATTAGAAAAAAACAAGCCTGAATAAGAACATCCTTTGAAAGTTGAACGTCGATTCGCCCATAACAAGACCCGAATTTTTCGGGGTAAGAGGAACCCCTGTGAATAGTTATTCTGTGTCCGTAGTGGGGCCAGCCCATAATGAAGAGACAAATATAGTCGAATTTGTAGAAAAAGTAAGCGCAACCTTTCATGAATATAATCTCAGAGGAGAAATACTTGTTGTAGATGATTGCAGCACTGATACCACAGCTCAGCTGCTGGATAATTTAGCCCGAGAAAACAAACTCTTGAAGGTAGTTCATAATAAAATCAACAAGGGGCTAACAGGAGCTATGCAGGTGGGTTTCAAAAATGCCACTGGCGAAATTATAATCATGCTGCCCACAGATTTGGAATCTAACCCCAGTGAGGATATCCCGAAACTCCTTTTACCCATAGTAGAGGAGGGGTATGAATTTGTAATTGGATGGCGCCAGGGGCAACGGAGCCAAAATGTTTTTAAAAGATACAGCTCTATAATTTTCAACTTTCTAGTGGCCTACTTCTGGAAGATACATCTGCACGATTTAGGTTGGATTAAAGCCTTTCGCAGGGAGGTTTTAAGTAACATATACACCTTACGTTCAAATTGGCATCGCTACTTCGCTGTTTTTGTAGCCTATCGAGGTTACCGCATAAAAGAGGTTAAAACTAACTATTATCCAAGGACAAGGGGTGCTTCTAAGTTCGGCAAATTGGGGATTGCTCGCATTCCTGGGGCCTTGATTGATTTTATGGTGGTCTCTTTTCATATTGCTTTCCTTGAGCGGCCAATGGCTTTTTTTGGCACAACTGGTATTGTTTTCATCTCTCTCGGGATATGTTTTGGTTTATATCTGCTAGTGTTAAAAATTATTATAGGCGCTATTGGGCATAAAATCCCTATGATATTCTGTACCATGTTTTTGGTGTTTTCCGGGATTCAGCTGTTATGCTTCGGTTTAATCGGTGAGATGCTTATTACCATCAGGGGTGAACATAAATAATGATTGTTATAAGCTCAAAAGCCCTTAATACCTATATTGACATTTAAAGATAAGAGCAGCAGATGTTAAAAGATAAAGTGGTTTGTGTTACTGGGGGGGCAGGGTTTATTGGAAGTCATATCGCCGACAGAGCCTTACGTGAAAACGCCAGGAAGGTTATCGTGGTGGATAATGTTATTGCTTCACGGCAAAAAAACCTGCGCCAACTTCTCGCTGACAAAAGAGTAGTAATTGTTCCCGGAGATGTAAGAGATGTAGATTTTATAACGCCTATTATACAAAAAAGTGATATCGTTTTTCATGAAGCGGCCTCAAAACTGGTGGCTTCTCTAAAGAATCCCCGCACTGATCTTGGCACAAACATTGTGGGTACTTTTAATGTTTTGATGGCTGCCAAAGGTTCAGACACCCACGTTATTCATGCCTCAACCGGTTCTGTACTAGGTAGCTGTGATACAGCTATGAAGGAAGATTTTCATCCACGCCCCAGCACTCTATATGGTATCAGCAAGTTGACTGCCGAGCGATATTGTGTGTTTTTTGCCAAAGAGTTTGGAGTAAAGGTCAGTATTTTGCGTTATTTCCATGTTTTTGGCCCCCGGCAGGACTATTACGGGGAAGCCGGGGTGATAAACATCTTTTTATCCCGCATTTTAAGAAATTAACCTTTGTCCGTCTATGGTACCGGCGAGCAAATACGCTGTTTTACATATGTTACAGATGTAGTAGAGGCCAATTTACTCTTATTGAAGGAGGCACATACGACCACGGGGGAAATCTATAATGTTGCTTCTAAAACTAGAATCAGCGTTAAGGAATTAACCCATAAATTAATAGAAAAATATGCTACAACAAAAATAGAGGTTATTCATGAGAAACCCCGCCGGGGAGAGAATTTAAGACCTATCCCTGATACTAGTAAAATTGAAGCTCTGGGGTTTAAGAGCCGGATGCCTTTTGATGAAGGTCTGGATAGAACCAAAGACTGGATATTAGACGATATGAGAGAAGAAATGTCTTAATGGTATTTTTATTTATAAGAAATACGATATTACCGGCACCTTTTAAGGGCAACAAAAACATAAGCCTCCCTGACAACGTCTATATCATTTATTTATCTTACTGGAACTGATGCCGCCAGCCAAGGAGCACAAAGTCAAAATTTTACGAACGGTTTTGTAATAGCCTGGTAATTGGCTAGTATTAGCTGTTTGGAAACCTTATGGCTAAACCCACTGAGATTGAAATTCAGAAAATACTGAGCGATATTTACCACAACAGACATGAGCCTGAGTATGCCCAGATATATAATAAATATTGTAACGATCACTTATTAGTTGATGTGCCGAATGATAAAAATAAATTGCTTTTAGACTGTGGCTGTGGAACAGGAATTCTTTTAAAAGAGTTGAGCCAATCGTTTTCTAAAGTAATAGGGCTTGACCTTTCGCTGGATAATATTAAAAAGGTTGAGCACAAAAAAGTCGTCGTGGCAAATATGGAAGACCTACCGTTTAGCGTAAATTCCTTTGATGTTGTTTTCTGTAGAGGGGCATTGCATCATGTGCCCGATTTCAAAAAAGCCTTAAACCAGATTTCCCAAATCATTTGTCCCGGGGGAGTCTTAGTGCTCTATGAACCGAATGATGATGCCCTCTGGCTAAGGCCCATAAGAAAAATCTTTTTCAATCTTTCACCCAAGTTCAGGGAGGGCCATAAAGCATTTCGCTCCCTGGAACTAATTGCCCTGCTTAAAAGTAATTCATTTGAGATCAAGCGATTAAAATGGCTGGGATATATAGGGTTTCCTTTATGTGTCATGCCGGATTTACTCCCTATCATAAAGTATTTGCCCTTTAAAAAAACAATTGGTAAAATTCTGGTTTTATTAGATGAGGTTTGCTCTAACATGCCACTTATAAAAACCCAGAGCTGGTGTACTATTATTTCTGCAACAAAGCTGGCTAAATCCCATTTTGAAATTCTGTAACAGGCCCCTGGATATTCTCAAATCGAATACATTTATTTTTCAGGGACTAAAGCACAAAGATGACAAGGCAAAATAAATCAATTTCAGATTGGTTGATCATTTTTAGTATACTGCTACTATTTATTTCGGTAGGCTTTTATACCGTTGGTGACTATGGGCTTACTGTGGATTTTCCCTTTCATTTCAGCAGAGGGGAAGCATATCTTCATTATTTTTTAACCGGAAACAAGGATTATTCAGACATACCTGCAAATACCAGATGTATCTTCCAAGATATTAGTTTTAAAGATATTCTTGCCGGTAAGACAATAGAGATTTCCCAGGGTTGGAAGAAGGGAGAATTTGGCACGCATCCTTCGCTATCTGGGATTCTCTCTGCCCTGGGATGTACCATTTTTCATAGAAAACTGGGGTTCTTAGGTCCAGTTGATGCCCATCATTCCCTGATTATTGTTTTGGCTGCTATAGCCATCTTAGTTACCTATCTGTTTGCTCTAGAGGCTTACGGCCGCTGGGTGGCTGTCTTGTCTGCTCTATGTTTGGCCCTTTTTCCCCGCTTTTTCGGCCATGCACACAATAATTTTAAAGACATCCCAATATTGTGTTTTGCCACTTTATCCCTCTGGGCATTTTGGAAAGGTGTCAAACACCTAAGCTGGAAATGGATAATTCTATTTGGGATATTCTTAGGCTTTGGTATGTCAATAAAGTTTAATGCGATGTGGGTAATTTTGGTCATTGCCCCTTGGCTAGTCCTGCAATGGAAAACTAAGCTTTTAAAAATAAATGAATTAAAGCCAATATTATTTTATTTAGCAATATGTCCGCTGATTGCATTTTTAATCCTTTATTTTCTGTGGCCATACTTATGGGCAGACTCTATAAACAATCTATTACATGTCGTAAGTACTTATGCAAGCTATGTAACTAGAAAAGGCGGGGGGGCTGGTTTCGTTACGGACGTAGGCTGGCCACCATGGCGGCCATACTACGCCCCTGCATACGCAATTATTACCACCCCTGTCATAATTCTGTTTTTTAGCACAATTGGATTGGTCACGCTATGGAAGAATATAAAAAAAGAAACGCATGGAGCCTCATCATTTGTAATCCTGTGGCTGTTTACGCCCATTTTAATATTTATACTACCGATTACGCTTTACAATGGTATTAGGATATTTATGGGCTTTATTCCTCCGCTTTGCATTGTAGCTGCCATAGGGGCAAGCGAGTCAGCCGATTTTTTAAAAACAAAATACTTCAACAAAATCAGCCCATATATCATAAATATTATAATATATGCCATTATGATCATTCCATTACTAGTGGTAAATATTAGGACTCATCCTAACCAGGTTACCTATTTCAACCTATTGAGTGGGGGGCTTTCCGGGGCACAAAAAACCAGGCTTCCGTTTACCGATCGCATCATAACCATTCCCGATGCCTGGGATTATTGGAGGAATTCATATAGAAATGGGGTCAAATGGTTAAATGAGAATGCAGAGCCCGATTCATATCTTACCATGATCGATTATAAGCAGCATGTTGTTATAGGGGCGAATGAATTACGGGAAGATATTAAATTAAGAAAAATAAAGTCACTTGAACAAATAAAAAACAGAAGCGATTCCAGTCCTGGCTACATCATGTTCATAGCTCGCCCCTGGTTTTATAGCGACGAGTATATTGTAGAATATTGTCGTAATAATCTATCCCCAGTATATTCCATAACTTCTCAAGGAGCGCCAGTACTGTTAATATATAAGTATTGAAAAGAGCTTGTTAATAATTTATACTGTACTGGCTATTCCCAAAGCAACTGAAGTAACCCGGTCTATTCATAAATTCAGACTGGGTTCGCCATATCCCTTGTGAGATAAGGTTTATGAGCCAACGTCCAATAAAGCTTTGTTTGCCCGGGGCGGCAGACTGACAAGCTGATAAATTTATAGTTTTCAAGTAAATGTAGATTTGCCCATAACAATACCCGAGTTTTTCGGGATAAAGAAGGATCATTGTGGCCGCTACTGACATATCTTTACAAAAACTTCTCCCGCATAACATTGAGGCCGAGCGCTTTGTGCTGGGCGCTATACTGCTTGACAATGAGGCGCTGGCCAGGGCTTTGAGTATTATAAGGACAACTGATTTTTATCAGGCGGCCCACCGCAAAATCTTTGAGGCTATGGTGGATTTGTTCGATAAAAACGAGGTCATCGATCTGGTTACCCTATCTCAGGAGCTGCAGCGCAAAGAAGAGTTGGAGAGTGTGGGGGGCGAGGCCTACTTGATGGCGCTGCTGGAGTCTATCCCCACCGCAGCCCATGTAGGTGCGCACGCCAAGATTGTTAAGGAAAAAGCCTTGCTGCGCCGGTTGATTAATGCGGCTACTCAGATTGTCACCGAGGGATATGAGGATCGGGAGGAGGCCGATCAGTTATTAGACCGGGCTCAGCAGTTATTATTTGAGGTGGCCGAGCAGCGGGTAAGCCCCGGTTTTTTTGCCATGAACGAGCTGATTACCGACAGCTTTAAACTGGTGGAAGACCTGTATGAGAAAAAAACCCCTATCGTCGGTATGCCCACCGGTTTTATGCGGCTTGATGAGCTGACTTCCGGATTACATAAATCAGATTTAGTTATTGTGGCCGGGCGTCCATCCATGGGTAAAACCAGCTTGGCATTAAATATTGCCGCCCATGCGGCGATTACAGAGCACATCCCGGTGGCTATTTTTAGTCTGGAAACTTCCAAGGAGCAGTTGGTATTGCGCATGCTCTGCTCTGAGGCTCGGGTTGATTATCATAAAATCCGCACCGGGTATTTGGGAAGCAGCGAATGGGGTAACCTGACGCGGGCAACGGGTCGCCTGGCAGAAGCCCCTATTTTTATTGATGATACGGCGGGTATTTCAGTGCTTGAAATGCGGGCCAAGGCACGCATGATAAAAAAAGAGCATGATATCGGCTTGATCGTGGGGGATTATTTGCAGGTTATGCGCGGCAGGGGCAAGCTGGAGAACCGCCAGCAGGAAATTTCCGATATTTCCCGCTCGCTGAAAGCCTTGGCACGCGAATTAAATGTGCCCCTGATTGCACTGTCGCAGCTATCCCGGGCGGTTGAACACCGTACCCCGCCCCGGCCTATACTAGCTGACCTCAGGGAATCGGGAGCCATTGAACAGGATGCGGATTTAGTAATGTTTATATATCGGGCTGAGGCATATCGGCATATTGAATTAAAAGAAGAAGAAAGAAATACGGCGGAAATAATTATAGGAAAACAGCGGAATGGACCGATTGGAGCCTTCAGGTTGGCTTTCTTAAAGCACTGTACCCGATTTGATAATTGGACCGATCAGGAAGAACCATATCAAGTTGAAGCGGGAGAACCGTATCAATCGGTCGCCTTTTAATATGCAGACTAAACCCGAATGGAGTACTAGAGTTGAGGTAGATTTATCGGCGCTAAGTCATAACTTTAGACAGGTAGAACAGCTGGTGGGTCAGGCGTGTAAAATCCTGACAGTGGTTAAAGCCGATGCCTATGGTCATGGGGCGCTTCAGATAAGCCGGGAATTAATAGCTGCGGGGGCGGATATGTTGGGAGTGGCCACCGCGGCCGAGGGAATAAGGCTGAGACAGGCCGGGGTTGAGGTGCCTATCTTGGCGCTCTTGGGATTGTTCGACAGTCACCCGGAGCAGCTCCTGCACTATAACTTAACCCCGGTAGTCTATGAAATCTCCAGCGCCAATAAATTAGCCAAAGCAGCTCAGGCTGCTGGAAAAACTATCAAGGTACATGTTAAGCTGGATACAGGTATGGGGCGGTTGGGCTTTCCCTGGGAATAGGGATTGGAGGTTATTCAACAGCTAACCGATTTAAGGGGTTTAGATGTAGTCGGCTTACTTACCCATTTTGCCGAAGCTGACGCTTACGATAAATCATTTACAAAAGTACAGCTCTCCCGCTTTAACGGGCTGATAGAGGAACTGAAAGCCAGCGGCATAGAAATTCCGCTATTACATGCAGCCAATAGTGCGGCGGTTATAGATTTTCTCCCGGCGTATTTCAATTTAGTACGCCCGGGTATTATGCTCTATGGGGTACTGCCTGATGAATCTTTGGCCCCAAGGCTGGCCCTTAAGCCGGTGATGAGGGTAATGACCAGAATCATCCAACTGAAAAAAGTTCCCGCCGGCAGCAGTATAAGTTATGGCCGGACTCACGTTACCGCAAAAGAGTCAATGATCGCCACGCTGCCTATCGGCTATGCGGCAGGCTACAGCAGGGCGCTGTCCAATCGGGGGCAGGTGCTTATCGGCGGGATTCGTGCCCCGGTCATAGGGCGGGTGTGCATGGATATGACGCTGGTAGATGTGACGCATTTGCCCGAAGTCAAGCTGGGGGATGAGGTTTTGATGTGGGGGGATAATGACTCAGGTTCGCTCTCCTTAGGGGAAGTAGCCGCCTGGGCCAATACTATAGCTTATGAACTTTTATGCTCAGTGGGGCGGAGTTTGCCCCGCCTCTATTATCGGCAAGGGGAACTGGTGGATGTGCGGGCAATTAACACTACAACAAAATGTGCTTGACGTGGCACTGGCATGGTTATTGATAAAAAATGATAAATAAATGGCTGGAACTAATTGGTAGTGAAGTTATTTACGTTATTGAGGAAGTCGGGCGGGTGATCCAGTTACTAGGCAACACCTTAACCGGAATGCTGCGTCCACCCTATCGCCTGCGCCATATTTTGCAACAAATGGAAGAAGTGGGATTCAACTCCATTCCGGTGGTGCTGATTACCGCTACCTTTACCGGCATGGTGTTGGCTTTGCAGAGCTATATCGGGTTTAAACGCTTTAATGCCGAATCGCTGGTGGGCACGGTCGTAGCGCTCTCCATGACCCGTGAGCTGGGGCCGGTGCTTACCGGCTTGATGATAGCCGGGCGGGTGGGGGCGTCTATGGCGGCTGAGCTGGGTACTATGCGGGTTACCGAGCAAATTGATGCCCTGTCCACCCTGGCGGTTAATCCAGTCAAGTACCTGGTGGTTCCCCGTTTTATCGCTACCCTGATTGTATTGCCTCTGCTGACTGTGATGTCGGATATCATCGGGATAATCGGCGGGTTTTTTGTGGGGGTTACCATGCTGGGAAGTAATCCGGTAGTCTACGAGCGGCGCACGGTGGATTTTATAGAGTTAAATGATATATACAGCGGACTGCTCAAGGCAGTGGTATTTGGGGCGATTATCGCCATTATCGGCTGCTATAAAGGATTTTATACGGAAGGCGGCGCCGAAGGGGTGGGGAAAGCCACTACCGGAGCGGTGGTTATATCCTGTATGTTGATTCTTATCTCAGATTACTTCCTGACGGCCTTATTGTTCTAGGAGTCTGTCGGACTTTAGCAGCAGAATATGGTATAATGGTCGGAAATAAATCTTTGCCATGAAGGGGCCAAAAGATGAGTGTTAAATTTATACTGACCGACCGGGAGACGCCTTATTTGTTACCGCCGTCACTT